>BQJS01000011.1 GCA_021604825.1 Phycisphaerae bacterium
GGCGGATTGAGTCTTGTGAATCCAACCTTCGAGAGCGCTGGAACCGTCAAAGTCAGTGCGGGAACCCTGGCGATCACCGACTGCGATACGCTTGACGACGATCAGCTGGAAGAAGGTACGTGGATCGTCGAATCAGGCGCAACCCTGAGCCTCGACGGTGGCGCATCGAGTCCGATCTTCGAGAACGATGCCGTGATCAAGCTGATCGGCACCGGTAGTTTCACCAACCTGCCCAATGGATCAACGACCGAACTATTTGCCAACGATGGCACGCTTTGCCTTGAAGACGACAGCAGTGGCACGGGAGCAATATTCTTTACGAGCGGTGAATATGAAAATAACGGAGAGACAAAAGTATCAGCCAACAGCACCTTGAGCGTCGGCGACTATGACAACGATGGTACGCTGGAGGTGAATGGAACATTAATGCGTGGTCCTGGAGAATTCTTCCAACGCGGAAAGCTCAAAGGAACTGGAACGGTCAACGGCGATCGAATCATCAACCAGGGCACCACGTCACCGGGCAATTCACCGGGAATGCTCATCATCGATGGCGAGTTCGTCAATGACACGACCGGCATTCTCGACATCGAACTCGGCGGTCTGACGGCGGGAATCGACCACGACGTGTTAGCCGTCACCAATCAGCTGACCTTGGACGGCACCTTGATGCTGACGAGCACTGACGAATTCCAACCGCAGATCGGCCAATCATATGACGTCATCACTGCGAGCAGCATCACCGGAACATTCAGCCAAGTCGTAGGGGCTGGGCAATACACGGTCTTGGTCGGTGCAAACACGATAACGGTCACCGTCGACTGCCCACCGGGTGACGCCGACTGCGATGGCGACGTCGACTTGGATGACTATCAGGCATTCGCTGCTTGCTTAAACGGTCCGTTGGGAGTCGCCTCAACATCCTGCCTAGAGAGATTCGATCTCGATGCAGACGGCGACATCGACGCTCGGGATTTCCAAGTGATGCAGCAATTCCTTGGAGCACCATGACGGACCGAATATCCTTGAGACATAAAAACGTGAAACAAGAAAAAATGAAAGGTGAAGGAAAGCGTGAGACATTTTGTGTTTCGGTTCTCCCGGGCCTTCAAAGGACTTTCAACCGCCTAGGAATCCGTCACCCCTAAACTTTCATTTGTGAGAAATTGGAAATCGCTTGCACCCTAAGTTTCCCAATTCAGCCGCGCCTCCCAAGCATTTTGAATTCCTAGACTGATGACAATAAAAGGGATTGGCGGTTGTTTTCGATACAGTTCACCGCCCATCGGCACCTGCTCAGTTTCAGCCGTGCATCAGAAAATGCCGAGCCATTGACACCGTTTGAACGCGCAACGGCGGTGAACCATTACCGTTCGCACAACGGTCGCGTCTGCGCAACCCCTTGTCCATGAGGGTTTTACATGCAATCCAATGAAGGCAATTGGTCCACGGTCGGCCATTGCCATTTGCTAGTCAACCGAAATTGCCACTGGTAATCGCACAAGTCATCCCAATACGATAGGCTTCTCAGGAGGAGCAACAGGGAAGCGATCACCCATTTCATACGGCAAACAATTCATTTGTTTTGTCAGATTGTCGATGGAAGCGGCTATCTCATGGCGGAGTCACTCTTACGTGCGATCCTGCAAGACCGCAACCATTGCGTTGATCGGTCCGCGCGCCTCCATAGCGTCTAATCAAAGAAACATAAGAAGAGGGTGCAAGAACCCTCGCCACCCCCACCTCATGCGCTTCTTGAGGTACCGGGCACCATTCAAGGAGGTATGTGTTATGCGTCAGTGGGTCTCAAGTGTCATCTTTCCGACTGTGGTTGCGGTGTTTGTGGTCAGCGTTCATGCCGACCCCACGTGCACAAACTTTGGAGACCGAAACGACGATTGCCGAATCGACCTTGTGGACCACGCGGCGTTCTTTGAGTGCATCAGCGGACCGGGCGCTTCGGCAGATCCGAATTGCGTCTGCTTTGATAGTGACGCCGACAATGACGTCGACATTGACGACTTTCGCGCTTTCCAACAAGCGTTCACCGGTGATCAACTTCTCATCGCTTGCGACATGACTCCAGACGCTTTTGAGCCAGCCATCCTAAACACGCCACCGGTGCGATTGGCATTGGATCCATTGGAATCGCGCGATGTTCTCAAAACCTATTTCGAGACGGGCGACATCCCCACAGGCGTGTACGACTTCTCCGGTGAATTCTACATGACCGTGGTGGATTTGCGTATCGCGAGTCGCGGGTTCGACTTCATTTGGTCGCGCAAGTATCGATCCAAGAATGGCCCATCAACCGGCATCGGTGAAAATTGGGATTTTGGATACAACATTTTCCTTGAGCAAGCCGGTAACGACTTGATCATGCACGACGGAAATTCGCGGGCTGATTACTTTACGCGCGTCTCGGGACCGGGGGGTGATTCATGGTGTGCCAAGGATTTCTTCCGAGACATTACCCAAGAACCAAACGGCACGTTCGTTTGCACTTTTCCGCACAGCGGCGAATGGCGATTCCTTGACCTCGACGGATCACCTGAAGCCGGAAAACTCAGTGAAATCGCCGACCCCAACGGCAACACGATGACGTTCGCGTACGATCCGGGCGGCAGACTCACCACAATTGGCGACACACACGGTCGCCCCATCACGATCGCCTATAACCAGGACGATCAGGTTTCGTCAGTTACGGATTTCTCGGGTCGGGTTGTCACATATGACTATTACGACGCGCAGGACACACTTGGCGGTGCGGGTGATCTCAAATCCGTCACGACGCCGACGGTGACAGGCACGCCGCACGGGAACGATTTCCCGAACGGAAAGACAACCGTTTATACCTATTCGACAGGGCTGGCTCCTGACGCACTGAACCACAATCTCTTGACGATCACAGATCCGAAAGGTCAGACGTACCTCACGAACACCTATGCGGCAACAATCAACCCGCTTGATCTGGAATTCGATCGAATCACGCGACAGGTTTATGGCGATCCAACTGACATTACCGACTACGTCTATGAAACAGAATCCCCAACCAGTACAAACGGGCTAGCCGTGACACGATCGGTCGTCAATGATCGCAACGGGCACGTCGAAGAACGCCTCTACGATAAATTCAATCGTTGCGTGAGCATCCGGGAATTCACCGGGAGTTCAAATCCGAGCAGTCCGACGTCATCTTCGGTGAATCGGCCCACAAACAAACTTCGATCGACAGATCCGGATTTCTTCGAGACACGTTTTGAGTACAACGGCGACTCATTGCTCGCGCGCATTGTAGACGCGGAAGGTAGCATTGCTGAATACACCTACGAGGGCGACACATCCTTCTTGAGCAGTCCACGGGATAAAGCCAACCTCACCGAGTCCAAGCTCGTCGCCGGTCCACGCGGTGGAAACCAGTCGCAACTCGTGACAACGTTCGAGTACGACGCGAATTCAAACGGTGCGACGAACCGAATGACTCGAATGGTAGACAGTCGAGGGAACGCGACGCAATTTGACTACGACGCGGCGGGAAATCGCACACTCACCATTCATCGAAATCCGTCGATCACCGAGGAATTCGAATACAACGCATTCGGTCAACTGACCGCCCACACCCATCCGGACAATGGCAGCGGGCATCGACGCCGCGACGAAATGACTTACTACAACGCTGGCCCGCAAACGGGATACGTCAAAGACTTGATCGTTGACGCACCCGGTTTTGCGTTGACCACGACTTATGAACATGACGCGGTTGGTAACGTGGTTCGCACGATCGATCCGCGCGGCAACGATACGCTGCAGATCGTAAACGAACTCGACCAAGTCGTACGCACGCTTTCGCGTCCGGTCGATCCGGGCAACTCGATTCGGTACGAGGTCGATACTTTCTACGACGCGAATGACAATATCGTGCAGGTGGATGTGCAAGGTCGTGACGAAACCCACACGCTCTTTCCGAACTCCGCGATCACCACACTTTATGAATACGACATTCTCGACATGTGTACCCGTGCGACCAAGGAAGTCGACCCAGTCAACAATGTGGTCGTGGAGTATGAATACGATGCGGAACGCAATCGCGTACTCCTGCGCAGCGGTGAAGCGACCAACGGGAACCAACCGACCAATACCGTCGGCACGGTTTACGACGAGCGAGATCTAGTATTCCAAGAGATCATGGCCCCGGGAGATCCCCAGCAATCCACAACGCAACTCGATTACGATGGCAATGGGAATGTCGTTCGAACAACGCAAGGCCTGGAAGGCAACCCACGCGTCACCACGCAGGGTTACGACGGTTACGATCGACACATGCCGACCACCGATCCGATGGGCAATCGCAAGACTTGCCAATACGACGAAAACGGAAATCGGTTGCTACATCGAGACTTCGGAGAACTCTTGGACGTGCTTGGCGATGCCGGCAACGTTCGGTTGACTGAGAAATCATTTGAATACGACGTCCTGGACCGTCGCACCCGGGTCGACGCGGATCACTTTGACGCCGCAACACAGAACGCAATCGGTGATGGTCTCTCATCGACCATATTCGTGTACAGCGACAACTCGCAAATCATCAGTGTCACCGATGATAACAGCCACACCACCACCATCGAATACGATACAGCCAACCGTCAATCCGTCGTCACCGATGCGAAAAACAACACGACGGCATACACATACGATGCGAACTCAAATGTGGTGACCGTGACCGAGACAGAGAAATCCGATCTTGGATTGCCCGATGAAGTGTTCGTGACGACGTTCGTCTACGATCGCCTTGATCGACAGGTTTCAACCACCGACAGTTCGGGCAACACGATGTCATATGGTTATGACTCGCGGGACAATCGGTTGCTGACGGTGGATGCCCGATCAACAGAAATCCGATGTGAATACGATGGGCTCGATCGCCTGCTTACAAAGACGACGGATCTGGATGGTGACGGTGCAGACGGCGATGGTCCCGACATCGTTCTGACGCAGGTTTGGGACGACACCTCGCGTCTGGTGCAGCAAGTCGACGCCAACGGCAACGCAACGGTGACGGGCTATGATCCTCTGAATCGTCTTGCCACCAAGAGCCACGCTGACGGTACGAGCGAGTCGTATACTTATGACGCGCACCACAATGTCATTAACCGAGTAGACGCCAACGGTTCGATGTTCATTGGCAAGTTCGATCTGTCAAACCGTACCACGAGCAATACGATTCTGCCGGGCCCCGGCGTCTCGGCTGCCACTACTTTTGAGGCGTTCACGTATGATGGTTTGAGTCGGGCGACGAATTCGCAAGACGATGGAGTGATCAATACATTCACCTGGTCGTCACTCTCAGACATGACCGAAGAAACAACCGACGGGCAGGCCACATCGTCGACGTATGACGGTGTAGGAAACCGCCTGACTTTAACATACCCATCGGGGCGCACGTTGGACTACAACTATGATGCGCTTGATCGCATCGCCACGATCGAAGATAACCAAGCGACCATCACGAGCTATCTCTATGTTGGACCTGAACGAGTCACTTTTCAGCAGTATGGCAACGGTGCCCGTACGACCTTCGCCTATGACGGCATTCAAGGTGTGCCCAACCCTCAGCTTGATTTCGGTTCAAAATGCATCGTTGGCATTACGCACTCGTCTGGTCCGAACGTGATCGACTCACGCACGTTTAAATGGGACCAGATGTACAACAAGACCGAACGGCGTGACACGCGCTTGCAAGGCCCGCAACTGCGACACGCATATCAATACGATGCTGCTTACCGCATGGGCAGCGCCTTGGAGGAAGATCGCCTGGGTATCCCCATTCGCAATACGATTTACAATCTAGACGGTGTTGGAAACAGACTATCGCTGGGCGGTTTTGGCGGAGTCGCCGGTCCGTATTTCTTGGACCCAGCGTCGCCGCCGTCTGACTTTCAGGTCAACCAATACACGCAGACACCGGGTGATGATCGACAATATGACGAGAATGGTAATCTTGCCGTCGTCGTGACACCCGTTGGTACGAACGGCTATGAGTATGACGCCTACGATCGATTGGTTCTGCATGTCGACACGCTTACGGGTGACACAGCCGAATACGCTTACGATGCGCTCGGACGACGAGTGCGCCGCACAGTCACCCCAAACGGTGGCCCTCCTGAGGAAACGCGGTATTTCTACGACGGTATGAATGTCATCGAAGACCAGAATTCCAACGGAGCAACCTTGGCGTCGTATGTGCGCGGAGCGCGCGGCAGCGATATTGTTTGTGTCGAAACCGGCGGAGAGGTTGCTTACCACCACAGCGACGATGTTGGCAACGTCATGGCACTGACCGATTCAAATGGCGTTGCGGTCGAGCGTTACGACTACGACGACTTCGGAGTACCCAGCATTTTCGACGGTGCGGGAGCGCCGATCGCGACCTCATCTATCGGCAACTTGTACATGTTTGGCGGCAATCTGTACGACCCTGAAACCGGTTGGTACATTCACGGAAACCGCCACATGGATCCGCAAAACGGACGCTATGTGACGCGTCACCACGCTGGCATGTGGAACCGCTTGAGTAGCTTCGGAAACGCATATACCTTCGCCGATGGGAACCCATGGTCTACGACTCGCGGGCACGGTGAAACCAGTGGACGGGCCACCGGCCATCGCGGCAAGAGGCTTGCGCCAAGCACTGGTTCCGGCGGAGGAAGCGGGGGCGGGCATGGTTCAGGAGGAACCCGCGGTCATGGGAACAAAGCAAAATTCAAGGCCGGTGCAGACTTAAGTAAGAAAGTCAATATTGCCGCCGGTGGTGGTGATGGTGGGCATAATGGCCACGTGACAGTCCTCAAGGCTCGCGGTGGCGGTGGCCACAACGGTCACGTCACGGTGCTAAAAGCCCACGGTGGTGGCGGGCACAACGGTCACGTGACAGTTCTTAAGGCTCGCGGTGGAGATGGCCACAACGGTCACGTCACGGTGTTAAAGGCCCGCGGCGGCGGTGGACATAATGGTCATGTCACCGTACTCAAGGCACGCGACGATGGTGGACATAACGGTCATGTGACGGTCTTAAAGGCTCACGGCGGAGGCAACCACCCAAATATAATACATTTCATTGGCGCACAAGCTGCTGGAGGTGGTTCTAGCGGCGGCAGTCCGGCTGCAATCCCTATTGAGCGAGACAGGAATGGCGGGAAGTCGACCGGCAAGCGAGGGCCTGCGAGTGGCGGTGGATCTCATGGCGGAGCGGGACACATGGCTGCCCTCAGCGCACACGGCAGCGGCGCGGCTGGTCATTCAAGCTTGCCAAGCGTCAGAGCTGGCGGCGGCGGATTCTGTCCACCATGCGGCATGTGGAAAGCTGTGTGTACGAATGGACGAAGAACCGGTGAAATCAACATACTCCCGGCATGCAACAACATATCGTCGCGGTAGTGGAACTTGACAGAGTCCTTGCTAATCCAGCCAACGGGAGGATAGTGCTTGCGCAGTTTTCCAATGCCCCTGCATTTGATCAGCCTCCGCGAGTTACGGCACTTGTTTTGTCAGTGAAGAATCGCCATTGGTCCGTTAAGAATGCGCTAATAAATAAGTGGCGGCATCAGCATTTGAATCAGTTGCGGACCATGTCGTGAAGAGGTGAACGTATCTGATGGTGTCGCGCACTGCGGCGCTTTTCATTCAAAAAAGCCGGTATCTGGATCCAAACCCTGATATTTGAGCGTCGTTTCTCATGGCGAATCCTTGAACGACCGACACTCATTCCTCGTCATTCAAATGACCGTCCACGCTATATAGGACCCTCGGCCCAGTGCGAACGGGCGCGGTAACGTTTACCGCTAAAGATCGTCTTTTTCGCAATGTTTGACGTGTTATACTAAGCGCTCGCGGATAGGACTGGTCCGCTTTTACATTCGTCGAACCGTCGTGAGGAGCGATTGGTATGCCCGTGGTTGACAACATGCAAACTGCAGAAACGCTTAACGATCGAGCGTCCATCCTGGTCGTCGAAGACGAAGTCGATCTCGCACGAATGCTCCAGTTCAACCTAGAGCGCGACGGGTACGGTTGCACGGTCGCAAACTCCGGCGACAAAGCGCTACAGCACATCAAAGAAAACCCGCCCAACCTTGTCCTGCTAGACCGTATGCTTCCTGGGCTGACCGGTGACGACGTCATCATGGCTCTGCGGCGCGAACCCAAGACCGCACACATCCCCGTCATCATGCTGACGGCCAAAGCCGAGGAGGACGACCAACTCGTCGGGTTTGCTTTCGGCGCGGATGACTATGTCACCAAACCGTTTTCTATGAAGGTGTTACTCGCGCGGGTGGCGGCAGTCGTTCGTCGTCCGAAGAAACCGTCCGAAGAAGACACGGTAATAAAGGCAGGCCCAGTCGTTTTGAATGTCACCCGTTATGAAGTCGCCATCAGAGGCCAAAGTATCTCACCCACCGCCACAGAATTTCGCATTCTTGCCGCACTGCTGCGGGGCAAGGGTCGGGTGTTCAGTCGCAGCCAACTCTTGAATCAGGCATTCGGCGAGAACGTCATCGTCACCGATCGCACGATCGATGTGCATGTGACCGCCCTTCGCAAGAAACTGGGTAATGCCGCCAATTGGTTGCAAACGGTGCGCGGTGTCGGTTACACATTCCGCGAACCGTCATCGGACTAGCATCCGCTCGAGCCGACTTCAGTCGTTGATGCAATTGAAGGTGAATCAGTTAGTATTCGCCAAACAATCGTACCGGCCCATATGGGCACTGGACTGCACGGTTCCGCCTTGACGACCATCATGAAACGACATCGAAGCCGATTTTTTTGGAAGCTGTTTGTCGGGCATGTGGTCCTGCTGACCGGTGCGCTGGTGGTTTGCGTTTGGCTGATCATCGGCGAAGTGGATCAATTCTACGAGTCCGAATTGACGGAACACCTTCGCGGATATGCGACACTTCTGCGCGAACGAACTGACGGGCAATTCGATGCTGCCCACATTGATCAATTGGACAACCTGGCCAAGTCTCATGGCGTTCATGAGTTGCGGGCGACGTTTATCATGGCCGATGGCACCGTATTGGGCGACACGCTTGCCGATCCTCGCTCGATGGAGTCGCATGCCACACGCGATGAAGTTATAACCGCGATGCAAACCGGTTTCGGTGAAAGTACGCGTTGGTCAGACACGGTAAAGCAAGACATGAAGTACGTCGCGCTCCAGGTCGACGAGTCCGAAGACCTTGTCGGTGTCGTGCGTGTGGCGCTTCCCATGAGAAGCATCACTGCGCGCTTGGAGTTGGCGCAGGCGCTGATCTGGCAGATCGCTGCCGTCGCGCTCTTTGTCGCGGTTGGATTGGCGCTTGGCCTGACGTTGATGTGGAGTCGTCGCATTGAGCGCGTCACGTCGGCTGCCCGGTTGATTTCGCGGGGCGATCTTTCGAGCGATATCGATGTTGAAGGTCACGACGAAATTGCCATACTCGCCCGATCCGTGAATCGCATGCGGGAGAGTTTGTCCACGCAGTTGAACATGATCGACCGACAACGGCGGACGCTGCAGTACATGCTCACACGATTGGATGAAGGCGTCGTCGTCGCCAATTCAGACGGGGTGGTTATCCTTACCAATCCGGCCGCGTGGCAGTTGCTGCATCTCCCAGAACCCACACCACAATCGGACGAGCCCCCCACGATTGACGAACTTCCCGAGAACCTTAAGGAACTTCTGACGTCAGACAGTACGCGCGAGGGGAAACATCGAATCGAGCGAAAAATCACCATCGGTGAGGGTGAGTCGTTATCGATTCTACTGGCTCGCGTCTCTCGTATTTCACTGCCTCATTACACGCAATCCGGTAATGTCGCTACGACTAAAGATGGCCGCATCCTCGTACTGACCGATGTAACGGAACTGACTCGTGCGACACAAGTGAAAGCCGATTTCGTCGCCAACGCTTCTCACGAATTGCGTACACCCTTGACCGCCATTCGAGCAGCCATCGAAACGCTGATCTCAATGAGCGCGGACCGCGACGCTTCTGAGGACGCCCCGCTCCTTGACATCATCGATCGTCACAGCGAACGACTCGGCATGATGGTCGCCGACCTCCTCGATCTCTCATGGCTCGAATCAGGCAGCACCCGCATTTCACCCGTCAACGTCAATCCCAACGAAGTCCTCGTCGAGCTGGGCGAACGATTCACTGACCGTCTCTCGGCTCAGAAGATCATCTGGAAAATCGAAGTAGACGAAGGCGGTATCGTTGATGGTCAGCCGTTACAAATCGATGTCCGACTACTGAACATGGTACTCAGCAATCTGGTCGACAACGCCATCAAATTCACGCCCGCTGGTGGAACGATTACCGTTTCAGCCACTCGCCTGGAGAACGAATTCGTATTTAGCGTTTGCGATTCTGGCGTTGGAATTCCAGCCGAAGATCAAGCTCGAATTTTTGAACGATTCTACCAAGTCACCCGCGCTCGCAGCGGCGTCAAGCGAGGAACAGGATTGGGCCTTTCCATCGTAAGGCATGCGGTTGAGCAAATGGGTGGCCGCCTTGAACTTAAAAGCGCATTAAATGAGGGGACGAGCATTCGAGTGCTCGTCCCCCTATCACCACCAATTGCTATCACTGATGTCGATATGCAAAGCTCAACGAACGTATGATTTTCTCATTCGTGCCGTCCTCGCTGCATCGACTAATTGAACGCCGTCTGGAAGAAATGATAGTCTTCCGAATCAACGTCGGCGTCCTGATCAAAATCAAATTGATCGCACCCAACAAGCACGCCACCACCAGGCCCCGTGACGCAATCGATAAACTCATCGTCAACGACAGGAACCACCGTCACCGATATGGCGGCAGGATACGTTGATGAAGATGGGTTTCCATTCTGATCGGTGTGCCCCACCTTCACGCCCTCGGGTGTACTTGTCGCAAACTTATCCATGTCGGCGGCATGGATGTTGACGTTGGCCGAACCGTTACCGATGGCCCGCAGTGTGACGCGGTAGAGCGTTGACGATCCCGACAAGCCTTCGGTGAAGCTCGTCGCGTAACCGTTGACATTGTCCATTCCAAGATCACCGCCGACACCAACCGGTGACAGCAGCGCGGTGCGCGTAGTATTGAACGAACCGAGTGCGTCGATCGAAACCACACGTAGCACGTCACTCGAGTCGATCAGCACATCGTGAACAAACTGCATGATTCCGTTTTCTTCGTCGCTGGTCAGATTCGCCCCGCCGGTCACTTCGCCACTGACGGTCAGTTCAACAAAGTCGCCGAATTCGAGTGCCGAAAGCGAACGACCGCTGGGTACAAACGTTGACGCAGAGATTTCAACTTCAACGCCAGAATTAGAATTGAGTGTCACGCCACTCGCTGACGGCGTGGTGCTGTCATAGGTAACGCCATTGATCTGTCCGCTGGTACTGCCTTGAAAGTTCAGGGTCCATTGCAGGTCGCTGGCTTCGATGCCATTGGTCCCGGTGGCATCCACGTCCCAGGGTCGGGTCTGCGCAGCCGGGTCGCCTTCGTCACCTTCCGGAGCATCGTTGTACGAATTACTGAAGATCCAGTTGTCGTCACCAAACACGCCAGCAATCTTGGCAATGTCATCAGCATCGCAATCGCCATCACGGTCACTGTCGCCAGGAACAAACGCAACCGCCAGCGGATTGATTCGACCGGGCATGATTTGATAAGAGGTCTGCACCGTGAAATCGTAATCCGGGCCCACCGCGTCATCCAACCAAAGCGGCACGTTGACATCGAACGGTTGAATGGCACCAGGATCAACGTTGACAGCGTTGTCGTAGAAGTAATTCGGACCGACAACAACTCCCGAGAAAATGACTGTCGACTCTCCACGAACCCACTGTTCCGTCGCGGTGTCCTGCCAGTTGTTGCCGTTGATCATCTCACCAGTTGAACCTGCGACCGGTGCCCAACCGTCGCCCTTGGTGCGGTAGTCAACTCTCGTCAATGCGTCGGGGTTGATACCGTTTGGATCATCGAGCGAATGCACGCTCCGCTGCGGGAGGCCGTCGTCGGCACTTCCAACATCGACGGTTCGATCATCGAGGTCATACTCCCAGCCGCGTCCGTGTTCATAGCTGACTTCGTCCACGACTTCCAAGTCATCGGAAACGTTGCCCGGAGTGCTGACACCTTTGAGATCCAGCGTGGTCCCACCCAAGTTGTTCGGCTCACCTCGATCAAGGTTTCCGTTTCCGTACTGATCTTTATCAACGCCTTCGTTGTTATCGAATACCGGCGTGATCAACTCGGTATCGTGTTTGATGTCCTTGCCCCACCGCAAACCATTGGTATTGAGCGGGTCGGCTTCGGTGATCCCTGGACGATTGCGAATCAACATGACGGTATTGGAACCATCGTTGCCCAGCTTCGACGGCGTATCGAGGAGTCCGTTCCAGATACCATCTTGCTGACTACCGCTGGTGTGCGCCCAACGTCGGTATTCGGAATCTGGCAACGCCTCAGGATAGTCGCCGGCGATGCTCAGGCCGATGACCAGCAAACCGTTGTCACCAAGACGAAGTCCGTCAAGGCTAAAGAATTCGTCGATTTCTGGTGATGTCGATGGGATCGGTGGAATGCTGCCAAGTGGAAAAAACTTGGTTTCAACACCATTGATCATCGCGACCGCGTAACCATCTAACTTTTTACCAGGGGTTCCCATCAATTCGATGAATTCCTTGGTGTCGTCCGCCCCACCCGGCGGGTTAATGAATACTTCATTGATGAAGACGACTGCGTTGGCTGCGGGCACAACGACCAGCAGCAATAGGAAGCACAGCGCAAAGCGTTGCATCATTGTTTCGATTCCCCTCAAGAACTTTTTTTTGTTGTCAGTATGAATCGTCGATTTACTTTAATTCCCATTCCGCCCTTGACCGTCGGCCCAACGACAGCACGCCGTCAAAAACCTGGTGATCAAGATCATCTTGCACGTGATCCATGGGATTGTTGGTGGTGCGGGTCAGTTTGAATTTTCCGTCGCGAACCTTGTCAGTGAATTTGCCGACGTGAGCATCTGCAAAAAGAATCTCCGCTCGAATGCGATTGCTCGCTTCACCATCATCATCGCGATATGTTTTTCCAAACCCATGCGTCGGACCGAAGTCCGCGTAGCTCTGCACACCGAATGGGCCACCGCCAAACGGCCCATCGCTCATGCTGCGCACGGTCTTCTTGCTCGCAAGAAGATTTCCTCGATAGATGTCTTCAGGTTTCGGTGCACCGTCGCCCAAAATCGGAACGCTCGCCGGAGCGACGCGAAGCATCGACGATATTCGCAGAGGTCCACCGGTTGTCGCCACCCGTTTCCAATTGACATCACCATCGACCGGCGGCCAAGTGGCTGACGTCCTGGCCATGTACCACGATTGCGTGTAGTTGGAGTTGTAGCCCCGTTTGATTAAGTCGTCGGCTTCTTCCGTGGTATAAAAACCGGCCGGTCCACCGGCAGTCGGACCACTTCCCAGCTTCTGATTGACTTTTGCGCGGTTGGATGGACACAGGATGTCGTTCGGAAAGGCGTATTCGCCGTTGACCATGTCGGCGACCCAGCCAACCTTGTCGACCGGACCGTCGCGACCGTTGGCCACATCGGGATCCATTGATCCGCTGCAAAAGTAGTCTTCGTTGCTGCCCGCATAGGTGTAGAAGGCGCGGCCGAGACCAGCGAGTTGGGACGCACACACCACTTCCTTCGCCTGCTCGCGGGCATTGCGCAAAGACGGCAGGAGTATCGAAATCAAAAGTGCAATGATCGAGATGACAACCAGCAACTCAACGAGCGTGAAGCCAAAATGTTCGTTGGTCCTATACCGCCGGTTCAAATGACGATTCATGTTCGCAACTCCGAAGGGGCAAGGGTTTCCAGTTTCTTTTGACAGCGCTTGAATCGTGTTCAAGATCGCCAGTAAATCTTTCCAAAGCGGGCAACTTTCTGGCCAGAATCCCCGGTAACAATCGCCAGCCGTCTAAACGCCAGTGAGCCCGCAGACCGCGGGACTGTTCATCCTCAGGTCATTGGGCTTTTGGCTTCACTAGATTTTCTTGGCGGGCGAGTGGCCTAGCAGCATCAGACTTGCTCCTCTGCACAAACCCAATATCAACCCGCCAATTTCATTCATTCAACTCAGCGTCGTCGGCGCGACATTACACAAATGGCACCTGAAAGGAGCATGGCGATCGTCGCCGGCTCCGGAACTGCTCCGGGTGAACCCACCAAGATCGCTGTGTCGCTGGGCAGCCCAAGGTTGTCGTTAAAGAATGGCGCAGATTCGTATGCGCCGTTAACGCCACTGACCGACAGCTGAACCGTATTGCTCAGATTTTCGAAAGTTTGCAGGTCACCGCTGCCCGCGTAGTCGAGCGTATCGATGATGGTTCCGTCTCCCAGCATCAGGTTGGCGCTATCGCCACCTTGTCCGAGACCGCCACCGCCGTTGGTGTGACCCAAGTTTGTGATCGATCCCCAGATGGCTTCAAATTCTTCAACTGCGGTCGTAAAGGTGACGTCATCGACGGGCAGTGAATCGAACAGGAAAACCGCCGACTCCCCCTGACCGAGCGAGAACGAATCCAGATTTCCGCCAGAACCGATGGTTGGACTTGAATCGTCGTACCAGTAGTTGCCGGTGTCCGCGATCGTGTCGCCAAAGTTGGTGACTTCAATCCAGTCCTGCGTTCCGTCTTCACCAGATAGTCCCGTCCAGGTTTCGGTGATTTGCAAATCGATCGCCGCCATCGCCGACGGTGCAACAGCGAAACCCGCCGCCACGGCCATGATTCCAAGTTGTGCTTTCCGCATGTCTTTTCCACCTCCAATGAAAGAGCCAAGTAAGGGCAGAGCCAATTGAGAAATCAGCCCCCTAAGAGGCTTGGAATCGTGGCTATCATCTGTTCCAAGAATATGAACAGCCCGTTAAGATTTGATTAAGATGAAGGGGGAGATCGAGGATGACCTACAAATCACAGGCCGCGTAAACGTGCGCAAGCCTGTGAAATTACGCAATGGAATGCTGGCTGTACTGATACATTGGGCTGTGCCCCTGCGAGTTGGTTGTGCATTCCAACCAAGGCACGCGCTTGAGTCGAATACGGAAAAGCTACTCGGTCAAATTTGAAGTGAAATGTAATCGGTCGATCACCCATCCCGCGTGGCGGCGTCGCAATTCTCGCGTAAAAAGCAGGTCGGGCATGAAGGATTCGACCAGGAAGATTGATCCGGTATACAATCGACGGGCCGTTTCGTCAGGTTTGCGATTCCAGCAATTCCGTTTAACAGGAGATCCTGATGGCGCTTCAAAAGCGCATGTGCGCCAATCATGAAGACCGAATAGCGATTGGCGTTTGCGTCATCACCAAAGCCCCCATTTGTGCCGAATGTTCCACGCGCTACGAAGGCGTGAACTACAGCAGAGAGGGCTTGGCCATCTTAAAGGAGCAGCGCGCGAAAGCGTCTGCCTCCGGCATGGGCCACAAGGCGTCGGGAGTTTTGATCGGGCTGCTACTGAGTCCACTTCTAATATACGCCCACTTCTTGTTTTTTGAGTTTGCCACATCGTTCTTCATTGATCTCCATCAACTTGACTTGTTCGACTGGCTGGAGGCATAGGCGATGGGCACAGCCGTCCAGGCCCAATATGAATCGTCGCGCGCTTCCAGTGACCTTGCATCCATGGATGCGGCAGCCGAATACGTTCGCAAGAATCTTTCGACGATTCTCCCCATGTATGTCGTGGCGATGCTGCCCTTCTCTGCGGCTATCATGCTGACGATCGACATCGTCACCAGCCAGTACCGCGCGATGACACTGCTGACGAGTTGGTGTTTGGTAGCAGCCACACTTTGGCGGTGGGCATGGCTCGCCGCGCTGCAACGACGCGTCCAAGCCGTTATTCGCGGCGGTGAGCCTCACAAGATCCGCGGGCGATTGCTCTCCATCCTGTTTCTACGTTTGGTTGCGAGCGCGTGCATGACTTGGGGTTCGCTCGTCATCGCGCCAGGTATATACGGATTCCTGATCGGCGGGATGGCCACCCCGCTTCATCTCGAACCTTCCGATCGCCCCAAAGATCAAATCAAAACCGTCATATCGTGGATCACGAGTTCTCAAAAACGGTTGCTCAAGATCCTAACTTCGTTGAGCTTTCTATATGTTCTCGGGCTGATTTGCTTCTATGCCTTGATACGAATTGTACTGGGAACATTGTTGCCGACTTTCCTCGGCATTGACCCGTCGGACATGGGATTCACCCTGGAAAGCTGGACGGGAATACTGGTCGTCAGCTATCTTGTTGGTTTGGTTTTTGACTTATATTGGGCCGTTCTGTCCGTCATGATTTTCTATGATCTTCAATCGCGCCGCCTCGCTCCGGACTTGCGGGTGCGGATTCGCAATTTAAGGAACTCGACATCGACGTAACGCCGTACATTTTCTTACTAACGCTGGCTGGCAGTTCGATGTTGGCCAGCGCTGAGCAACCGGTCAACGGCACAGGAGAGGTTCGCTCTGCCTACTCCCAGCTCGACGAAATCCTTCAACAACCCCTGTACCATCGATGGGAGTTGCGACAACAACGGGCCACCTCGGAACCGCGAGACTATCCGGTACTCAAAGTCGCTCGCGAACTCATGCAGGAAATGACTGAGAGCGTCGGCAGATTTTTGGGGAAGATTTTTGGCAAGATCCGCTTGCCGCGCTTTCCGAATCTGACGGGTGGTTCCGGACTGCTGGCGATTCTTGAATTGCTCATTTGGGTCGGAGGTGCGGCACTAATTATTTATGTGCTGGTGTTGCTCTATCGGGCATACCTCCAAAGACCTGAAGGCGTCACCAATGCCCGCGTCCTCAGTCGCGAAGAAATCCGCAGCGCTTTGGAACAGGGTGACGCATTGGCCCTTGGTGGCGCGGCATGGCTTGACGAAGCCCAACAACTCGCACAAGCCGGTGAATTCCGAGCGGTCTATCGCGCCCTTTACCTGGCGTTGCTATCGGGACTTCATCGAAACGGCCAAATCGAATTTCGACGTCAACGCACCAATTGGACTTACGTCTCCCGATTCAATGGCGACGAAAACGATCGCTCCGTGTTTTCCGAATTGACGCAGCTGTTTGACGAAGTGTGGTACGGACTCAAGGGCGTCGCCCATCGAGACATCGACGAACTACGCGTCAAAGTCTCGAATCTGGTCGGCGAGGACTCGAAGGATGCCTAGACGATTCATATTCTGGTCGAGCATCGTGTGCATCGCCGGTGCGGTCTGGGCGTTCTACGCCATGGCTTCGTATGCCAGTCGCGGGGGTGAGCAAGCTCCTCTCTTTTCGGTTCGACGTTACGATCCCTACGGGACAGCCGCATTTTACGAACTCTTGAAGCGCCGCGGAACCAACGTCTCGACACTTGAGAATTCGCGAATTCTCGACGACTCGCCGAATTCGACGCTGATTCAAATCCTCGATAGCAGCGCAGCGCACGTTGATCTTGATTTGCCGTTTACCATTGATCACGTGGGCGGGCCGAGGCTGAATTCGGAGCATCTGCAGGAATGGATACGACAGGGCAACACCGTCATCCAGTTTTGCGCGTTTCAAACGGAACTCATGCGTCTGTGCGGGGTACCCAATCCTGGCGGCGACAACACGCGCGACGAACTATGGCAAAACGTCGAAAAACTCATGCGGGCTGGCAAGATGCCTGACGAATTGAATTGGACTCCGGACTGGGCCACGGTGTCTCCCTTGTGTAGCGATTGTGGATTGGACCCGGTCGCTAACTCGACCATGTCGCTCCACCTGCCACGCGAACTATCCAAGGAAAACTCATCAACGTGGACACCAATTGCGACGTCCGACTCGATGCAAACGGTCATGGGCGTCAAGAAAATCGGCGAGGGACGATTGGTCGTCGTGTCGAGTCCATCGCCCGTACTCAACGGCTGGATCGGTTCGGAAGGCAATCTGGAAATCATTTTGGCGATGCTCGCGGGGCCCGATGGAACCGAGTCGGAACACGTCTTGATCGACGAATGGTCGCACGGATTTGGGCATGGCGGAACGATCATCGCTCTCATTTCGCGCCTCGGATTGCTACCTGCATTGGCGCAATTCGGATTCGTCATTCTCTTATTCGTTTGGAGTTCGCGCGGTATCCGCACGCCGCCACTGGATCTTAAGGTTCGTCGTCGATCCAGCGTGGAACAAGTCGCGACACTTGGAAATCTGTACCGCCAGGTACTTCAACCCAACGATCTAAAGGAACGAACCCATCGCGAAGTTCGCCGGCGCATCGCGAGCGCTCTGGGTTGCCAGGTTTCGGGAATCGAACGACGTTTGACCCAAGTAGAACCTGACATCAAGGAGCGTGCTGAGCAACTGCTCGCCCAAGTCTACTCGGACGACATCCCGTTGGCCCACCCTTCCGAGCAGCACGCCCGTTGTCATCGCTGCGGCTATAACTTGTTTGGAAACACATCCGGCATTTGCCCGGAATGCGGCAACCGAATCAGCGTGCTCGACGACAAAGTTCAACAAGAAGAGTCGTCATCTTCATCTGCAGCAGTGTCCAACAAGCGAATCGAAAACGACATGCGTCGAGTTCTTACTCAGACGTTTGAATTCACAAGGGAGCTGAAACATTGAGTCAAATCACCGGACCCGATTTGAATAACGTGCGAGAAAGTCTGGTTGCAGTACGCGACCAAATTTGCCAGGTGGTTCTCGGGCAGGAGCAGATGCTTGAGCAGATGATGATCGCGCTACTCTGCGGTGGGCATGCATTGGTCGAAGGCGTCCCCGGTACCGCCAAAACGTTGGCAGTCCGCGCTTTAGCCCGGGTTCTCTCTAGCAAGTGGAAGCGCATTCAATTCACGCCCGACCTGATGCCATCCGACATCGTCGGCACCAACGTGTTTGATATGTCGAACAATTCGTTCTCACTGCGACGTGGCCCCATCTTTACCGACCTGTTGCTGGCAGACGAAATCAACCGCGCACCCGCCAAGACGCAGTCGGCACTCTTGGAAGCGATGAGCGAGCGACACTCGACGATTGATGGCACACGTCACGAATTGTCGAAAGTCTTCACCGTTTTCGCGACGCAAAACCCGATCGAATTTGAAGGAACCTACCCGCTCCCAGAAGCCCAACAAGATCGCTTCTTGCTCAAGATCAAAGTCGGCTATCCCGACGAGCAAGCCGAGCTTCGCATCCTCGAAGCATACGATGCGGGCCAACCCCTCGATCATCCCGAGTCGGGCCAATTGCAACCCATCATCAATGTCCAACAACTGCTGGCTGCACGAAATGCGCTCTCTGATGTGAAGGTCGAGCCCGGCGTGCTTCGATATGTATTGTCGATCGTGCGTGGAACCAGAAACCACGATTCTGTCCTCGTCGGAGCCAGCCCGCGCGGTTCGATTTCATTGTTGTTGGCCAGCAAGGGGCGCACGTTGCTTCACGGTCGCGACTTCGTCACCCCCGACGATGTGGTCGCGATGACGGAGCCGGTTCTTGGGCATCGCATCACGCTCGCCGCCGACGCGGAAATCAGCGGAGCCACAACGGCTGAAGTCATCCAATCGATTCTCGACAAGATCGAGGTACCAAGGTGATCGTTCCCGGACGGGCCATGATATTCATCGCGTCGGCGATTGCGTTCGGACTACCCGTCGCAGTCTTTCGTCCCGAACTTTTGGGACTGGCCATCCTCTGTAACGTGCTGCTCATTTTGTTGTTTGGCGTATACGCACTGCGCCTGAAACGAACGCGGGTCCTTGTCGAGCGCGAACAGTGGACCCGTCTCGAACTCGATTGCTACAGCGAGCTGGTTTATCGAATCGAAAATGCCAGCCCCAAGAGAGTGATCGTCAACGTTCGCCAGGCTTGGCCAAAATCATTTGAAACAGACACCGAGTTGATCGAAGTGGCGCTCGATCCATATCAGGTGGTGCGTGCGGCAGTCACGGTCACACCACACCGTCGCGGTCGCATTGACGTTCCCACCGCCAACGTGGATGTGCGGTTTGGGTTGGATGTTGCGCGCCGGCGATGGGCCATCGATGAGGAAACGACCATGTCGGTCTACCCGAATCTGCGTACGGTCGCCCGCTACGATGCACTCAAGCGTCACCGCGCCCTTCATCAGATCGGCATCCACCAACGCAGGCAACGCGGCGCCGGTCGCGAGTTCGACCAATTGCGCGAATACCTGCCCGACGACGACTATCGAAACATCAACTGGATGGCCACCGCGAGAAATGCGTCCCCCATCGTCAATGTGTATCAGCCCGAACGAAGTCAGGATGTCCTTGTGTGCCTGGAAACCGGACGAATGATGGGCAATCCGATCGGGAACACGACGGCGCTGGATCGGGCTGTCGATGCGTCGATGATGTTGTCGCATGTTTGTTCGCGCGCGGGCGACCGATTGGGACTCGTCTTGTTTCGCGACACCGTCACGCAGTTCATCAGGCCGTCGGGGAGTCCGGCGATTGCGAAACGGGTCATGGAATCGTTGGTCGACGTGTCGGCGGAGGGTGTGTTTCCATCGTACGCGGCGCTTGTCTCTGCCCTTCGTGCCAATCAGAAAAAACGCAGCATGATTTTTCTATTCACCGACCTGAACGATCCACAGTTGGCCGCCAACCTCAGAGACGTTTTGCCATTGGTCAGCCGTCGTCACATCTTTGTCGTGGTGAGTTTGTTCGATCAACTCATGGATCGCGTTGCATCGGGCCCCGCGCCGGATCGTAAGAGCCTCTATCAGATTTATGCCGCCCGACGGTTGGTGGAAGAGCGACAAACGCGTCTTAAGGAATTGACTCGAGCAGGAGTGCAAGTTCTCCAAGTCGATGTGTCGTCGATTTCGATTGACGTGATCAATACTTATCTATCGATCAAGTCGCGGCAACTTTTATGATGTCAGACGTCAACCCATCCTCCTGCTTGTCGATCTCCTTAACCCGCAGGTTGCCCAAGTAGAACAACAGCATCACAAAAAGCCCGCCGGCCACAATGATCTTAAGCGAATAAGGTAGCGTCGGTTCGTTGATTTGACTGAACCCACCCTCAATCAATCCGGCGAACACGAGCAACGTCGCGGTGCCGGCCAGCAGTCGAATCAATTGAGGTCGCAACTGGGTCAACTGATCCCTTAGCGAACCTTGATCTCTGCGCAGCTGCGCTTTGGCGATGATGAGCCCCGCCGCTCCCGCAAAGACAACACACGGAAGTTCAATCGAACCGTGCGGCCCAACCCACGCCACAAAGAATACCAGCACATTGTCCATGTGGTACATGGCAGCCAGGCTCCCGACCATGGCACCGTTGAAAAATAGAACCGCCAATGTACCAATCCCAAAGGTGAACCCGAGCGCGAAACAGAAAATGGAAACGCGGATGTTGTGCGTAAACAGAAACGTCGAAAACAGAACAAAGATATTCGACCGCCCCGCTACCACTCCTGAACTGTCCAGCTCCTCTTCCTCCAAACGCACCACGCGTTGTGCAGGCGTCTCGGACAAATGCTCCGCAGGCAAGAACAATTCGGCGACACGGGTATCGGCTCGCGTACTCAAGTACCCGAGCAACATGCCAGCCACCATGGTCAACGCGGATAGGAGGACCATGCGGTAGTGCCTGCGGATCTCGGCGGGAAACTCATGCCGCATGATCTGCCACCATCGCCGCCAGACCGATGGACTCCGATTGACGGAGAGAATGGAATAAGCCCGCCCAACCAGACTCTCCAAGTACTCAAGAATCGCAGGATTCCCAGCGCGGGTTTGAATGAGGTTGAGATCGCTCGACAGCAAGCGGTACAACGAGAACAGTTCATCCGCTTCTGGCACGCTAAGTATGTCGGGCCCCGACGCCTCTACCTTTTCGAGTAGCGTGTTGGTTCGTTCCCAACGATGCCGGCGTGAATTGACAAATCCCTCTAGATCCATCGGTGAATTTTGACAAGGTGGGTCCGGGGCGTCAATATCATTTGATCGATCGCAAGTCTAGCGTTGGGCTAATGCATTGTGATACAATTGAGTCGCCAGTTGCGTCATTGAATATTGATGATACTGCATCAGATCACAACTCCCGAGCAAGTCGCGTTTCACTACCCGATCGCTGGTCTTGTTTCCCGTGGAATGGCATGGTGTATCGATCAGTTTATTCTGACGTTTGCCGCAGCGGCACTTTTTTTTGCCGTGGTCAGCGCAGATGTCATCTTGGGCTATACCGCGTTTCTGCTTGGAAAGTTTTTTCTCGACCTGGGATACTGGACGTGGTTTGAGTTGAGACGATCCGGGCAAACACCGGGGAAGCGTATGTTGAAAATCGGGGTGATGTCGGCCAGTGGCGGGCGACTCCGATTCGTTGATGCCATGACTCGAACGCTGATGCGTTTTGTAGACAGCCCGTTTCTGATACCTTTTTTTGGTGTCGTGGGTGGTTTGACGGCGATCTTCGATCCACTGCATCGGCGTATCGGCGATATTGCAGCCGACACGATCGTTGTGACGTACTCTACAAAGTCGCTGCCGAGTTCGATCCTAAAGCAGCAAGGACGGGCCAACACCTTTGCAGACAGCGGTGCGATAAGGCAGCGGATCTTGGCGCGGGTCACGCGCGACGATCGTGACGTGATGTTCGACCTGATGCATCGCAGAGACGGCTTGCATCCGGACACGCGAGAGGAATTGTTCAAAGACGCTGCGGATTATTTTCGCGAGCGGTATGCCTTGCCTGAAGATGAGGGCTACCTGAGCGATGAACAAACGGTACTCAACCTTGCTTTGGTGATTCAAGACACAAAGTTCGTGGGCTGACGAATTCGAAAGGACTCAGATATGGCAGACGTGGAAACCGGCGGGCCTCCTGGAACCGCTCAATGCGAAATCACCGGGAAGTGGGTTCCGGAAGACGAATTGATCATCATCCAGGGCAAGCGCGTTTGCGCGGAAGGTAAAGCCGAATTGCTCGACCGCCTGCGAGGTGGCGAGGCGATGCCCGGCGAACTGGAATGCCCCACGGCATTGCGCCGCTTTGGATGCATGTTTGTCGACAACCTCGTTATGTCCTTGTTCGGCTTCGTTGTTGGCATGGTCTTTGGGGTCGGTGGATTCGGACTCTTTGGCGGTGCCACACCCACCGGCATCAATACGTTTACCGCCATTCTACAAGTTGTCGTCGGCACAATCATTCCGCTCGCATACTACGTCGGATACCATGGAAAGACAGGCCAAACGCCTGGCAAGAAGATGGGCAAGATCAAGGTCGTCAGAATCGATGGTTCCGACATCAATTACAACATCGCGTTCTGGCGAATACTTTGGTATCAAGGCCCAGGAATGGTCGTCGGATTTATATCGCTGCTCGCGATCGCTTCTACGTCGAATGCGCTTCTGGCCGTGGTCGGCATCTTCGCGATCCTGAATGGTATTTATTACCTCGTCAACGCACTCGCCGCCCTTCTTGACAAAGGGAAACAACGGGCTATCCATGATCGATTGGCCGGAACTCGGGTGATTATGGTTGATGCGTAACGTCAAGATGTATCTAAGAATTGCGATTGGGATAGGTCTAGTTAACGGTATCGTTTGACTGATCTCAAGAGAATCCAAAGGTCGAGTTTAACGCAATGAGCGACGCCATCACCAGCCCAGATTCTCCAATGACCGAACAGGTGATTCCCGTTGCCGGCCCGGAGTTTCTCTGTCCGAATTGCATGATCTCTCTCGAACTCCACGTGAGCGATCCGACCCGTTGCCCCAATTGTGGTTGGCATGGAACCGTCTTGACATTTAACCCGCTCGAGCTCAGCGTCGATTCTGGAGAATTGGCGCTTGCCGATGATGCCACTTGCGTACACCACCCCACCAAGCGCGCCGAAGCCGTTTGCGACGGAACGGGCGACTATATTTGCGCCCTCTGTTCCATTGAGCACGAAGGCAACGTCTACAGCGCCGAATATTTGAATACCGCCGGCGCCAAGATCATCGCCAAAGGTTTTGATCGCCGTATCGAACGGCCAGACAGCACGGTCATTCTCTACATGGGGCTGTGTTTCGTCCCGTACGTCAACGCGCTGTGGTACCTGGGTTGGCCCGTCTGGGTGACGCTTGGCTGGATGAAATTATTCAAGGCACGTCGGGCAATTTCTGAAGATCAGATTCTTGCACGGGTGGTGTCGCCCGCCAGAATCATCATCATCGGGATACTATTTGCATTCGTGACGCTGCTATTCCTGATCTTGACCGTTTATTTCTTTATTTTCCTCGCCGACTTGTGGACAGAAGGGTTCGAAGCCGACTGACCGTGGCAAGCCTGTTTACAGAGAGAAGCCGATGGCTGCTGATCTAAGAATTCGTGGTTCGTTCGCCAGCGCAAGCGTGCTGCTGTTTGACGACCATCTCGTTCAGCTTGAGCATTCCCACACGAGCGATCGCGTTCGCCGAATTCGCTACGACCGGGTCGAGAGCGTTGTGCATTGGCGGGTTATTCCCGTGGGTCGCACCGTGCTGTTCGGGTTACTGCTTGGCCTCCCTGGCCTTGGGATGTCGTTGTCGTCTGAACCAGTATTTCAAGGCTTGGGAATATTTTTTGTCGCCCTAATGATCTTTGTCGTGGGACGCTACCTGTACCTGAAAAGGTCCAACATCAGGATCACTCGAGCGGGCCGAGACTTTACCATCAGCGGCATCGTCTCGCCCAAAAAGATCAGACGATTGATTGAGCGTCTAGAGATAAATATCCGCAAAGTTCAAGAGCGCCCCACCGAACCAGCGGCAGCGGTCCAGATAGAAGAACCAGACACCTACCCCGCAGAGTAGACATCTCATCAACTGTGGGGTTCTCACCAACCCGGTGTTGTTCACCGACTTGGCACGTGGCGAAGTTTCGACCGGACATTGACGAAGGGCTGGCTGCGGTCGCCCAATTGGTCCTTGGTCCATAACTGGCAACGATGGGAATCCATCTTATCTGTCGCGATTTGGAATCACTCACACTTCTCTTGGATTTCGTAATACCTGCATTGACAAGCTTTTATAGCGACTCTGGCATTGCGAATTCGACCAGAGCGGTTGATTCAATCGCATACCCAAATACTATTTAATTCATTTTCCGATTTATTTCGTATAGAATCGATCGGTGCCACGTTAGACTCCCATGTTGGCGATCCTGAAGGGTGCGATGGCCTCCGTGTTGGCGATGCAAGATGCAAAGATTGGTCGTCAGCCATTTCTCCCCTCGATCCGTCATGTAACGTGAAGTCGAATCGCGGCTCCAGGCGCAACGTGTTTTAGCAAGCGAACCCAACGCGCTTGGCCACTGATCAATAGGCGACCCCATGTGTTCCGCACATAAGCCCACGATCGAGCGTCCAAACAGCGCACCACTTGGCGTGCGACGTTCAGTTGCACAAGCCCGTTTCACCTCAAAGTCACCGTGGTCAGACTCACCATCACCAACACTGACCGTGTTGCAATCTTTAGCGCCGCAGCCAACCGGTGACGCGATCACTGCGCACTCGGCTCACAACAGCGTCACAGGCAAGAAGCATTGCTCCATCAAATCTCTTGAGGAGAAATAGAATGCGAAGGAAGAAACTCAACCAAGCAATGGCAGCTTGTTGCATTTCGCAGATCGTCAGCATCGCGGGATCGTTCCTCTTGCTGTCAACGACTTCCGCAAATGCTCAGGTGATAGTCGACAACGACGACGGAGCGCCAGCATATGTTGAATCCGGCGGCTGGTCGGCCAGCGGATCAGCCGGTTATGACGGCGGGACTTACCGATTTGCCACAGGAGGCGGCGCTCATTCAGCCACCTGGACGGCGACGCTCCCCACCGCTGGTGATTATGAAGTTTTTGTCTGGTATGTCCCCGGTTCAAATCGTGCCACAGCCGCCAAGTACGACATCATCGCCTCCGACGGTCCGCACACGGTCTTCGTGAATCAGACGGGTGGCGGTTACACGTTTGACTCCATCGGAACGTTTAATTTTAACGCAGGTAGTAACACCATTACGCTGGATGCTGCGGGCAGCACAAACGGTAGCGTTGTTATCGCCGATGCGGTGCGCTTTGGCGGCAGCGCCGGTGGCGAATGCACGCTCGACTCCACTGACGAAGTCCGACCCGATGTCTTTCACAAGGCGTACACCTGCCCGGCGCCCCGCGCGATTCATGTGCTCGAATTCGATTTGCAAAACCCCGAGTACACAATCGACATGGGATTTTCATTGGGGAAACGCAACTATGGCGGGCTTAACGAACCCGTCAGTTCGATCGCCAATCGCTACGATACGCCGGAAAACGATGTGGTCGGTGCAATCAACGCGTCCTTCTCAGAACCGGGATTGAGCATACTTGGAATGTTGGGTTCCGGCGGAAACTTGATCGCGACGCGAGATGACACCTGGTGGGACCAACAAACATATATGCTCATGCAATCCGGCGAAGGTTGGGCGGGGTCGGATCTCGCCAGTGCCGTGATGACTGCTCGCTTTGCAGACGCGACGGAAATACCGATTGACATTCTCGACTACCCCTGTTCGGCCAACTCGATCAGTGTCTACACGCCCGACTGGGACGATTCAACCGGTTCGACCGCCCAAGGCGTCGAGGTCATTGTGGAAAACGTCAACTATCCGTTGCGACCCAACAAGGAACTGGTGGGCACGATCACGGCCATCCATACAGGAGCGGCTTCGACCGACAACGCTATTCCAGAAAACGGGTTTGTCCTCGCGGCGTGTTCCGGCGCCGAAGCGACACTGCTCTCGCACGTCACCGTGGGCGAGCAGGTTTCGGTTCGGTTCGACATGTCGCCACCCGAATTCGTGAACCTCAAGACCCTCTGCACCGGCAACGCCTGGATGGTTAAGGACGGGGCTCCATTCCATGGTGGTGGACCCGAGCGCCACCCTCGCACAGTCCTGGCATGGTCGGGCACGAAACATTGGTTCGTCACGTTTGACGGACGTCAGCCGGGGTACAGCATCGGAGCCAACGTCGGCGAAATGACCGAGTTCCTCATTGACACGTTGCAGGTAGAAAACGCAATCAACCTCGACGGTGGTGGATCAACAACGATGGTCGTCGACGACGAGGTGGTCAACTGCCCCTCCGACGGCGCCGCGACCCCATGCACAGGAAATGAACGTCACCTGCCCAACGCACTGCTACTGGTGGAACGAGACGCGACCAGTTCCTTCCCACTGGAAGATCCGTTCTCTGCGCCCGGCCGATCGCTCCCTTGGGACGACAAGTTTCGATTCAATCCTCTAATCTCATTGTCACCTGAAACAGTGGGCCATATCGGGCTGGAGGTACTGAATCCCGACGGCGGATTTGAGACCGTGTCCGTCGGAGCCGCGGGCGATCACAACTATACGGTTTCGACCGATATACTCTGCGAATACCGCCCCGAAGTAGCGGCTGATGGATTCGAGCGCGTTGGCATCTTCGCCCGCGACGACGGCAACGGCAACTTCGACAGCACGACATTGGGTGGCGGAAATTGCTACGCACTGACTTTCGATTCCAATGACGGGCGCATTCGCGCGGGCGTCGTTGTCGATGGCGTATTCACCGACTTCTTGGAATCCGCGCCGCATTTTGCACCATCCACCAATTGGCGAACGTTTGAAATCGATTGCCGCGAATCGAAAATCACCTTCAGCGTTGACGACGAAGTACTCGTTTCTGCAACCGATTCAACACACACCAATGGCCGCTTCGGAATTGGCTATCACGAATACTTCAATAGCGACCTCAACATCCTCGGCACCCGCGCAGACAACTTCAGGGCCATTTGGCTGGACTTCGACTGGGATGACGACGGTGATGTGGACCTGACGGACTTCAACATCTTCGCGTTGTGCGCGTCGGGCCCGGCGACTGCGTATCCTGAGGGGCATATCTGCCTGTCAATGGACGGCAGTGGAGACTTGAAAATAGACCTGGCGGATTTCCAATTAATGCAAGAGGTCTTTACAGGCAACTAGTGCGAACGTGATCCACTGCATAAGCACGCTGGAGAGATTCACGATTCTTAAAAGGGTTTTCATCCCATGTATTTCCGGAAAACATATTCATTGCTCACAATGGCGTTCGCTTTGATTTCGTGGACCCCCGTTCTTGCACAAGTCATCGTCGATAACGATGACGGCACGCCTGCTTACGCCGAAACGGGTAGTTGGTCGACGAGCGGATCAGCCGGTTACGACGGTAGCAGTTACCGCTTCACATCTCCCGGAGGAAGCGAGACTGCAACCTGGACCGCAAACCTCGCGACAACTGACACCTATGAAGTATTCGTCTGGTACGTGCCCGGAACCAACCGCACTACTTCTACGCGTTACGACATTCACGCAGCCGATCAAACGTATACCGTCTTTGTCGAACAAACTGCTGGCGGGTTCACTTGGGAGTCACTGGGCACATACACGTTTAACGCCGGAAACAACACGATTACGCTTGATGCTGGCGCTAGTACGGGCGGAACGGCTGTCATCGCCGATGCGGTGCGCTTTGGCGGAAGCGCCGGTGGCGCGTGTACACTTGATTCGACTGAAGTTGTCGCAGTAGGCGTCAACCACATGGTCTACACCTGCCCAGCCCCCCAAGTGCTACACGTCATCGAGTACGACCTGGCAAATCCGAATTATACGGTCGAGGTCGGTTTCCCACAGGGCAAGCGCAACTACGCCGCAAAGGTGGGGACGACGCAGATTGCTGCACAATACGACGCCCTGGGGCACGACGTGATCGCTGCGGTGAACGCGTCGCATTTTGATGCAGGCATTTTCATCCACGGGATGCACGGCAGCAACAGCAACGTCATCGGGCTTCCCACACAAACCTGGCCAAAAGAAGCTTACGTCCTTGAGGAGTCGGGCCAGGCTTTCGTCGCAACCACCACGCCCCTAGCCGACGCCAAGCTACACTTCGCTGACGGCGCAGAGTTGCCCATTGACGTGTTCGACTACACTTGCAGCCTCAACGACATCGCAGTGTACACCAACGATTGGGGCGCATCGACCGGCTCTACCGCTCAAGGCGTGGAGGTCATCGTCGAGAATGTCACTTATCCGTGGCGCGCGAACAAGTGGGTCGGAGGAACGATCACGGCAATCCACACCGGCGCTGCGTCGCTAAACAATGCGATTCCACCCGGCGGATTCGTACTAAAGGCCTGCTCGGGCGCAGAAGCTGAATTGCTGAGCCATGTCTCTATTGGTGATCATATCGAAGCGCAAGTGGGATTGTTCCCGCCCGAAATGAACAATGCCAAAGTTATCTGCGGGGGCGCCTCTGGCTGGCTGGTCAAGGACGGTGCCCCGTTCCCTGAAAACTGGAATTACGGTCACGCGCCGGCGCGGCATCCGCGGACGGCGTTGGCATGGAACGGTACGACGCAGTGGTTCGTAACTTGCGACGGAAGGCAAACTGGCTATAGCGTGGGCATGACCTACACTGAACTGGCAGACTTTCTTGTCAATTCGCTGGGCGCGGATCACGCGGTGAACATCGATGGTGGCGGGTCGACCACCATGGTGATCGACGGGGAGATTGCCAATTGCCCATCGGATGGTGCCGATCCGCCATGCACTGGTAATGAGAGGGCGGTGCCCAATGCCGTGCTGCTCATCGCCCGCGACGCGACATCAACGTTTCCGCTCATTGACAATTTCACGAGCAGTGGCCGCGAACTTCCCTGGGATATGAAATTTACTTACAACCCGGTGGTCCCTTTTGCACCGGTCCCGCCGGACGGCGATGGGTTCGTATTCGAGTTGATGAATTCCAACGGCGGATTTGAGACGGCATCGATGGGTGACAGCGGCGATCGTAATTACACGGCATCGGCTTCGTTGTACTGCGATTACCGTCCGGAAGTGGCAGCCGACGGATTCGAGCGGGTCGGTATCTTTGCGCGAGATGATGGCAACGGTAATTTTGACAGTACTTCGCTCGGCGGAGGGAATTGCTACGCGCTGACTTACGATTCCAATGACGGGCGCATTCGCGCGGGCGTCGTTGTCGACGGCGTCTTCACTGATTTTCTCGAATCCGACCCACAATTCGCTCTATCCACGAACTGGCAAAGGTTTGAGATTGACTGTCGTGAATCGATCATCACATTCAGCGTCAATGACCAAATCCTGGCTTCCGTGTCCGACACGACCCACGCCCACGGACGGTTTGGAATTGGCTATCACGAATACTTTGGCGACAACCTGAGCATCGGCGGCGCCCACGCTGAAGACTTTCGTGCGATTTCGTTGGACTTCGACTGGGACGATGACGGCGATGTGGACCTGGCGGACTTCAACGTCTTCGCGCTGTGCGCTTTAGGACCCGCAACAACATATCCACAGGGACACCTTTGCCTGCCAATGGATGGCAACGGCGACTTGAAAATCGACCTCGCGGATTTCTATCTCATGCAAGAGGTCTTTACAGGCAATTAACGCAATAGTGATTCGATTCTAAGGGCAACGTGATGAGCAAAAGCGCCAAGTAGCCCCGAATGGCCATTCGGCGCTCAAATAATGTCACGGTACGATTGCGCTTCAGCACGCTGGCTACGTGGCGACCAACAGAGCGTCGTTCGGAGGAGCGCCGCTCGGGGTCAAACGTACTTGCCAATCACTGTGACGGCGCCCTCGATGGTCTGAGCCGCGAGCGCCTGGTCTTGATCCATGTCGATGTTGAACTCGGCTTCGAATGCCATCACCAATTCAACGCTCTGCATGGATTCGGCGCCCAAATCAAAAATGAAACTATCGCTGGGCTTAATCTCCTTTGGATCGATGCTGAGCACTTTGCCGGTGACTGCCTTAACCCTGTCGAGGACTTGATTCTGTTCCATTGGTAAACTCCCTTGCAACGGAAATGCAATGCTTGTTTGTTCCGATGACTATTCCCCGCCCACACGAATACGAATATCCGCAATATGGCAGCCGCTTCCTTCTGCGTGAACAATCATCGGGTTGATGTCCAACTCTTGTACGCTTGGACATTCGACCGCCAGTTGTGAAAGTCTCATGATCGCATCTTCAATGGCCCGAAGATCGCTGGGTGGTTGCCCTCTCAGGCCCGCAAGTATCGGCGACGTTTTTAGTTCGCGCACCATTTCGCGTGCCGCGGCTTGCGTAATCGGTGCAACCCGGAACGTCACGTCCTTGAAGGCTTCAACGTAGATGCCACCCAACCCGAACATGATGACCGGGCCGAAGACAGGATCACGATTGATTCCGAAGATCACTTCATGCCCTTGTGGAATCATGGGCCGAACGATGATGCCGTCGATGTCATTCTCTTCGACCTTCGATAGAGCACTCGCATGAATCTGATTGAACGCCTGCCGAACGGCTTCTGCGTCTTTTAGGTTCAGTGCGACGCCATTTACTTCCGATTTGTGGATAATCCTTCTGGAGGCAATTCTTAGTACGACGGGGTAACCGATTTTCTCAGCGGCGGCGACCGCTTCTTGCGGCGAACGGCTTACCTCGTATTCGGTGATTGGCAAGCCATATGCTTTCGCGATTTCCAACGCATCTGGTTCAGACAGGTATCCTCCATCGCTCCTGGCGAGGATGTCTGTCGCACGATCGGTATCGACTTGAAATGTCTGCACGTTTGAAGGGTCGCGCTCGAGCCACGACTTATATTCAACGACCTTGGCCATCGCGTGAACAGCCGCCTCTGGCAAGATGTAGTGCGGAATCTCAGCGCGCTCAAGGATGTGGATGCCTGCAAGAACGTCCTGCGCGCCCATGAACGAGCAGCTCATCGTCTTGCCCGAGTCATGGTGCTTCATCGAAACATCTCGAACCGTCTCGGCGATTTCGGCGATGTTGGTCATCGATTGAGGCGTGAGAATCGTCAAGATCTGGTCGACGCCCGGGTCGGAATAGACCGCTTCGAGGGCAGCCGCATAACGATCGTCTCGAGCGTCGCCGATGACGTCGATCGGATTCGCAGTGTTCGCAGCTTTCGGCAGTGCGGCGCGGAGTTTCTTGCCTGTTTCCTCCGAGAACTTTGCTAGCTCTAGCCCATGACTGATCGCCGCGTCGGTGGCCATCACACCGGGACCACCGGCATTGGTGATGATCGCAAGTCGATCGCCCCTGGGCAGCGGCTGATTCGCGAATAACTGAGCCGTATTGAACATGTCTTCGATGGTCTGGCAATGAATGATCCCGGATTGCTTGAAAGCACTGTCGCAGACTTCGGCACTGGACGCCAGCGATCCCGTGTGCGACTGCGCCGCCGCCGCGCCTGCCGCTGTGCGACCGCTCTTGATCGCTAGAATCGGCTTGGGGTTGTCGCGGTTGCCAGCAATCTCATCAGCCGCACGCATCAGATCTCGTCCGCGGGCAATGCCTTCCAGGTACATCAAAATGACCGACGTTTGCGGATCGTCGGCCAGGTAATACAGCAGGTCCACGTCGTCGATGTCGGCTTTGTTGCCCAAACTGACGAACTTGCTGAATCCAATGTTCTTGCCAGCCGCATAGTCGAGTACTGCGGTGCAAAGCGCCCCACTTTGCGAAGCGAAGGCTATACGTCCAAGACTCGGCATGTTCCGCGCGAAGCTGGCGTTGAGACGGACATCCGGATCACAATTGATCACGCCCAGACAATTGGGACCGAGGATGCGCATACCGGCTTCGTCTGCGATCGCTTGGATGCGTTGCTCTCGCTCCAATCCTTCCGGGCCAGATTCGCGGAATCCCGCAGAGATGATGACGGCCGCCTTGACACCTTTCTCCACGCATTGGGTCAGCGCTCGTTCGCAGACCATTCCCGGAAAAACGAGGACCGCAAGATCGACGGGCTCGGGAATGTCGACGACGTAGTCAAAAGCACGGACGCCGAGAATCTCCTTCTTGCGCGGCGCAACCGGGTATACGACTCCGTTGAAATCGCTATTGATCAGGTTCGCAAAGATATCATGCGGAACCGTTCCCGGCGTGTTGGTGACCCCGAGGACAGCCACCGAACGCGGCTGAAAGAGTGAATCGAGATTTCCCATTTTCGTATTGCCCGGCGATTCAGGCGTCACGATCATGTCCATGTCCAGACTCCAGCAATCCTGTTTGAGCCGACCGCACGCGACAATTAGAAGCATCATTGACTGGGCGGCCGACCCTTATTTTATTTAAGCCATCGCTCGACGCGCGCGTTCAACGTAAGCGTTGCGATCGTCGGCGGTCATTTCAAACACGTGATGCAGCAGTGCCTCCATCGGTTCGGTTAACTCGACTTTGCGACGGGACATTGCCGTTCGGGCGGTCTTGATCAAAGAGCTCAGTCCGAATCCCTTCGTGATGGCACCGCCGAGGAACCACGCATACGGTGGAATGTACTTGGGCAGCGGCGCACCAGTGGCGACCAGAACGGCCATCGTCCCTACGACCGAACCGGTGTTGAGCAGGGTGCCGATGCTCGTCTTGACGTGATCGCCGATGATGCTGCCGACCTTGCGTGAACCGGTATCCACGGGTCGATTGTTCATCAAGACACTGACGTTCGAATAGTCGTTCTTCAGATCGCTGTTGGTTGTCAGCGCCCCAAGATTGACCCATTCTCCAACATACGCGTGCCCGAGAAATCCATCGTGGTACTTGTTGGAGTTACCGTGGATGATGCTTTCTTCAACTTCACCGCCGACGCGACAATTCGGCCCGATCGTGCTGCCTTCGCGCACTTTTGCTCCGAGCAAAATCGACCCAGCGCCGACATAGCAAGGTCCTTCGATCCGCGTGAACGGATGCACCTCACAGCCAGGTTCAATCGTGACCGGACCGCCATTCGTGTCGATGCAAACAAACGGATGAATCGACGCGCCATCCCCGACAAACACCCGCTCCTTCGGCCCATGAATCACCGCCGATTCGTGCATGACGCCGTGAACACCGTTTTTTCCGGCGGCATCAAAGTCAGCCGTGATCTCTTCGGGATTGGCGAGCATGACATCCCAAATGTAGTCGAACCATTTGCCGTCATACTCACCGCGTTTGGCCTGCCCCGCCGCAGTAAACAACGCGTCGATGCTGTTGATTCCGGCAACTTGGCCAGACGTGCGCCATGCCGCGAGTTGGTCACCGCGCCAAAGGGCCACCCCCGGATCTGGCGGCTGCCAACCTTCACCGCGCAGCCTGGCGTTGACAAAGAGGACGTCACCCGAAACGCCGGAAAGATCGTTGATAGGTTTATCGCAGCGCTCCGAGATCGTTGGAGTCAAGTAATCGCGAACCATGACAGCGGCAACATCAGCCCCGACATGACGCGCCGTTTTGCAACAGAGCGTCGTCGCACCACAACGCAATTCAAATATTCCGCGCATATGACTGATCGGTGCGAAACGATCCGTCTGCTTGTCTTCAAAAATAACCAGTTTCATGGCATTTGCCTTTTGTAATCTGCGGATACTCTGCAAACCTTAAGAACGAAATGACCCGCGATTCATAACGCCGGCGCTCCGGGCTTTTTCTCTTGAATCCACTGATAATAGTCACGCATTTTTAACTGCTCTGAAGCGGCTGAATCCAGATACACGGTCGTCAATGGATGAAGCTGCAACGCACTGGCTGTGATCATGCTGGTGACAGGACCCTCAACCGCTTCGGCGATGGCTTTGGCTTTGCTCGAACCATTGGCCAGCAGCACAAGCTTTCGCGACTCAAGAATCGTGCCGACGCCCATGGTGATGGCATAAATCGGAACATCCGACGCCTTGTCGAAAAAGCGAGCGTTGTCGTCAATCGTCGACTTAGCCAGTGTCTTAAGCCGCGTTCGGGATTGCAGCGAGCTGCCCGGCTCGTTGAACGCGATATGCCCGTCCGAACCAATGCCGAGAATCTGGACGTCTATCCCGCCACACTCCTCGATACGCCGCTCATACCAATCGCAGAACGCCTGATAGTTGCTCGTGGTGCCCGACGGGATGTAAATGTTCTGCATCGGGATGTTGACGGCGGAGAAGAAGTTGTCGTGCATGAACCGGTGATAGCTTTGCTCATGCTCCGGATTGAGGCCGACATACTCGTCCAGGTTGAAGGTCGTCACCTGAGAGAAATCCAGCCCCTCTTCCTTATGCAGCCGCACCAATTCCTGATAAAGACCAAGCGGTGTGGAACCGGTGGCCATCCCCAAAACCGCGTTGGGTTTCGTGTTGAGCACATTGGCGACATCACGGGCAGCCGCCCGACTCATTGCCTCGTATTCTTCACAGATGATCACTTCCATGAGCGATACTCCCTTCAGCATGAATGGTTGTCAGACGCCAAATCCTTATGAAGAAACGCTTTAGTGACGAGGCGTCATGGAATTACCAGCCAAAATCGACTCCTCCGACGATGGAACCTTAAGAGCGACCGAACATACGCCCCGGTGGATCGGCCAACATTTGATTCCATTTAATTTGGTCATTTGCACACCACAGATGGCGATTTCACACAATTAATTCGCAACACATCCTAAATCTGCGTCCGTACGGGCGATGCTCCACGGCGCCCCAGCTACAAATATGCAGGCCGCGTGCCAGCAATTGCCTGATCTTGGATTGGGTGGGGTGCCGGAGGGTACGGATACACAACTGGTGCGTGCATCTGTCACAAGAAATGTCAATTGAACTTGAATGACTGATGTGACGCGATAATCGCAGGGGCAAACGATCAATGGCAATTCTAAGGCGAGGTTCGGTACTCTGTCATGCCGCAAACAGGTCTTGTATCAAGAGAACAAACTTTAACCCCGATTGTTCGCTCGTGCCCGGGCAAGCCTTCGGCGTATTATCAAAATCGGATCACAAGACATTAGCGGGCAATTTGGAACGATTGGCAATCAGCAGCAGAACTCAAGCTGCTCCTCATTGTCGCGCGGCTGGCTCGAACGATTCAGCGTATCACGAAGCAATCGCCAATTTGGCAGGAACTGATCCATGAACGATCTGAAACGATCGTTGTGCAACCGTTCCAACAAGTGAACCAATTCGTGAACGGTGACATATTCGAGGCACTCGACGGGTTTTTTGGCAAGTTCTAGATTGAGCCAAATCCGCCGAGCTTGAATGTTGCACGTTCCCCATCGAGTCTTCATTCGCTTGATACGCCAGTCCGAGACTTTCACGCCGATGATCGGCTCCCATTTCCTGATCAGGTTTGGCACTTGTTCGCGCAGGCGTGCGCGGTACCAACCGTGCAGCACAGCTTGCCGTTTTCGCCAATCGGTCCCGGGGCGAACACGCATTTCCAGCGTCGTCTCGTTGCGAATTCGCATCAACGGAACACCGTCGTATTCCAGCACGTTCAAACGATAGCATCGCCCCGCTACGTAATGACTTTCACCTGTCAAGAACTCTAGTCCAGTCTGATGTTCCTGATTCTTGAATTTCGCCTGCTGTTTGTGAATCCAATTCATCTTGGAAACGACAGCAAACCGGATCGCTTCAGCTTTTAGCACTGCGGGCGCAGAAACTCGAACTCGGCCATCGGGCGGATAGACGACAAGGTGAAGATTCTTGATGCGCTTTCTAATGACTTCGACGGGTATGCCGCGCACTGTGATGTGTTGACGTTCAACAATCGCGTTTTTTCTCTGCAATTTCAAAACCCCAATCAGCAAGTGTTCCATGAATGCCTAAAACGAAATTGAGACCATTGAGCAACTTGTCACCATTGACGTGCACGCCAGCCTAATCGGCCCCACAATCCGCCCCACTGAGTTCTCAAGCGCACCTTTGGGTGCTCTTCATCTGTTCATCCCAAGTAAGGACCTCACAAATCTAAGCAAATCCGAATTGCTGCAAACGAGCAAGCACAAACTTGTCTCGAACTCGAAACGGCGCCGCAGTTCTTCAGACACCAAGCCAATTCACATGACGGTTTGCGCGGGAAGACATTCTCAAGATCGTCTGCAAGTTTGAAATTTATTGCAACACCATGCGAATCAGCTTGTACACCAGCACAACACCAACCATCCATGGGATTGCGTTGACGATTGCAACGCCAATGGGCGTCAACGGATGAATCGTGGATTTGGTCGTTGGACTTGGCGCTGCAAGTTGCGCGAGCAGCGGTAGTTCACGGCAAGCCTCCAAGGCCTCCAGCATCTCATGTGCAGATTCATATCGGTCTTCCTGATCGCTCGCTGCTGCCACGGCGATCACCTTGGCCACGTCCTCAATTTTCCAACGATCGGATGCAATGGAATCATCGGTTGGCAGTTTTGGAAAACCGGGTGCTTCTTTGTTCGTCAGGAGTTCAAATAGAATTCGCCCCATGGCATACACATCGGCTGTCGGGTCCATGTAAGAATCCGGAGGCATATATTCCGGTGTTCCGACCAGACTCGGCGATGCGGTTTCGGTGGTGATCATTCCGATGTCGGCAAGCTTGGGAACGCGTTCCACAAAGATCACGTTGGCGGGCTTGATGTCCCTGTGCGCGAGGTCAGCTTCGTGCAACCGTTCCAAACCGCGTAGCAATCGGATAACGATCTCGATGGCCGTGTCAGGGCCGAGCGACTGCCTACGCATGACCGATTGAAGAGTCATTGGCCGGTAGTTCTCCGGCAGCGCCTTCCTAACGGATCGCCCGGTCCTGTCATCATCTGCCAAATCCATGGTGTAGTAGAGCGCTTCACCGTGCATGCCAACATGAAAGATTTCGACCAGATTGCGGTGCTTCGGGACGCTCCGGCAGTAAATCTCCAACGCGGTCGACTCTCGACAGCGAACCTTTGCAGATCTCAATCGCGATAAATTCAACGTCTTTAGCGCTCGAAAAAGACCAACTCGATCCCGCACAGCCCACACCGTTCCAAAAGCGCCTTCACCGCACAGCTTCTCACGGTGGTAATCAGGAATTTGCCAGTTGGAAGCTGACGATGCCTCGACTTCTGCCCCAGCCCCCGTGTCACTATTTCCCAACGATTCTGCTGAACGCCCTCGCACTGCCGATCGAATCAATCTGCAGGTCAAATCCGACGTTCGGAGATTCTCAATCGCCTTGCCGCAAGTAGCGCAGATGGATGCGTGATACGTAAGCGCATCAGCTTGCGAGTCTGCCAATTCGCCAGCTTCATATTGACGAAGCAGTGCCGGTTCCGGGCATTTGGTTGACTCAAAGGGTACCATCAGCACACTCCATCCAGCGTTTTTTTAGCCGTTCCATGACGCGATGTTTCGCCACATAGATTTGGTTGGCTGACATTGACAATTTCGCGCTGATTTGGGCTACCGGACACTCTTCGATGACGTACATTTGAAAGGCTTCAAACGTTAGTTGGGAAACATCATCCTTGATCAAGTTGAGGCAGTAGAGCAGATGGGTCTTGTTCCACTCCCGCTCCCAAATCGTGGCCGGGTTTAACTCAGTGGTTTGTTCTCGTTGAAAGTCGCCGGTTCTGGCAGATCTCTCTCGGGGATGTGATCGCAAATGGTCCTTGACCTTGTTGTCAACAATCCCGCGCATCCAACTGCGAAGGCTGGAGCGGCGTTCAAATTTTTGTATTCCACCCGCAATCGCAGCCATTCCCTGCTGGGCGATCTCTTCAGCTTCGTCGCGCGTCAGATTTCTTGACGAAGCGTACTGAATGAGCAGAGGACGATAGAGTTTGTCGAATTCTTCCCAAGACGGTTGGTCATGGGTGTCTTGAACACGACGGAGCAGGCTTGATCGGGTCTTTGACATGTTGATTGGTTCGCGGATCTTAGATCTGTCTAATGACTCATTGCTTCGTCCCTGCTTCCGATTGCGATCGATTGCAGGTTATCAAGCATAGACTCTTGCGGAATATGATTCTAGACCCATCATGAACAGTCTTGCGAGAATTTGGCGAGAAGAATTTACCAGTCGCTCGACACATCGTTGGCATCCGTATCAAAGCTCCACCACCCGTCCAGTGGCCCAGGCTCGCCTACACCGGCTAGGCGAAAATAAATCTCATTTTATGTGTAAGAAATCAGTAGAATGCAAGACTATCAGATGTGGAGATTGAAGTGAGTGCTGGAATCGATTAGATCGCCAGGGACTTCAGGTGGTGATTTGCCTGCCGGAATACTTCTACTTCCTGCACGGTTATTTAGTGCACAGCTACTTAGTGCACAGTACCGAATGAGAAACATCATGCCAATGACTCGATTGCCATCCACGATTCACGTTGACAGATTCGTTTCGATCAATGTCCAAATCGTAATGCTCTCTGCAGTGTGCGGGCTCCTGGGATCAGGGATTGCGTTCGGAGAAGCAATTCACTCGTCAGCGATCTTGGTCAGCGATGGGGATCCACCTTTTGGAATCGGAAACGCTGGCACTTGTCTCGAGCCTACTCTGGTCCGCCCGGAAAGCGATTCAGTTTTTCTTCAGGCGCTAGATAGGACGCACGACGCCCAAAACATTCTGGGCGTTTCGAGAGATGAACTGTATCAAGTTGACGGCTTGACTGGTGCCTCGCAATTGATCGGGCGCATTGGACATTCTGCTGGTACGCGGTTTTGGTTCGCAGCCTGCAATGAAAACACGCAAAGCTTTCAGTACGGTGAACCTGGCACAGCTGGTTCAATACTTTGGTACTTGCGAGCAACCATCACGCAGTACGGAACAGTCGGAGGCGTCGGTGAATTTGAAATCGAGCGAAGCGGTGTCATTCTGGACGGGACACAGCTTGGCGTTCTTTTGGATGAAGAGTTTTCTTCTCCGCAGCAAGGTGACGTATATGCCCAAATCACTCTCGCGCTCACTGCTGATGGCTTGATCGATCTCGAAGTGCAGTCTCTTGGCCCAAGCTCGTCTTTCGATATGGAAGGCGTGTTTGTTGCAATGACGCCGAACGAGCCTGCTGCCCAACCGCTTTCCTTGCCGGTCACGGGTCTGACCATTGCAAACGACGGCACGATCATGGTTTTGTCCGACGCATATTCCGACCCGTTTGGCGAAGCCGCACTATACGAGTTGGATACTTCTGGCGGCGTGGTGACTGCGTATTACGTTTCCACACCTGACGTGCAAGACATTCAGGCAATTGAGTTTACAAATGTGGGCCAGCTATTCGCGGCAGGTGACAATCTGTATCTCATTGACCCGACTTTTGGTATTTCGGGGCTATTGCTTGATCTTGCGGGCAATACCGCAATCGAACTGGACTACAATGAGGAAGGCCGCCTTCATGCGATGGCCCGGGGTTCGATGGGATCGTCAATGTTGCTTGACGTCACGCCCGGCGATGTGGCAAACGTGCCGGTCGCGCAGTACGGGTCTAAGTCATATTGGGGTCTAGTCTCAACAGCATACGATGCGGCCGATTTGGATTTGGATGGCGATGTTGATGTTGACGATCAGAATCTATTCGATGCAGCATTCACGGGCAGCACCTCTGCTCCATCCTTACCAGCCGGGATACCCGAACCAGAATCCACCACATTGATTGCGCCATCACTCCCTTCCGAGGGCAGTCATTATTTCTTCGAAGCAGCGACCGGGTCCAACGGAACAATCGTTGAGGGAACTCCGCCAGCGGTAAACGATTCAAGTGCGCGAATCTCAATTTCACACAATGCAAGCACACTCTATGTGACTGTACAAGTTGTTGACGATCACCGTTCTGACCAATCTGGCGGTGACTTTGTTGAACTGTATTTTGATACCAACAACAGCGATTCATCTCAGCGCGAAGGGGATGAAAACGGTTTCCAGGCCTCGCTGGATTACAATGGAATCGTCAGCGGCGATGCGGGTGCGCTGCATGTTTGGGAGGCTGACGCCCAAGGTTCCTATCGCCCAGGGCCACGTATTCATTTTTCGATCGACAAGTCTGCCGCCAACATGGTCACAGGTGGCTCGTATGGGTTCGACGTTGCGATTCAAGACACAGACGATCCACCAGTCGATCCTGCAAAGTATTACCTTTTTTCAAGCGACGCCAATGGCGACAGTGACGAAAGTCAATGGGGCAACGTCTTTCTTGCTCCCGGGCCGGTGCCCCCTCAAGCGGACGCTCCGTCACCACCATCGAGCGCAACCGGACTCGATACTGACATCGTTCTCAGTTGGGTCAGCCCCGATTCGGCAACCCAGCACCATATGTATCTCGGGGCGCAACCCACCGAGATGATATATCTTGGTCCAACGCAATCGAATTCGCATCAACTGGACATGCTGAGTCCGAATGCTACGTATTACTGGCGAGTCGATGAAGCGAATTCCAATGGTATCAATCGCGGGCGGGTCTGGAGTTTCTCAACAGAAGGGAATTTAGCCGACATCGATGGCGATGGTGATGTTGATGAGCACGATGCAAGGAGATTGTTTCAACGACCACCGGGCGATGCGACAGGTGACGGCATTGTCGATGAATCAGACTACGTTTTGGTGCTGGCCGCAATCGGTGCGACAGAAGGTGAACTCGAATATGACCCAGAAGTTGACTATGACAGCGACGGGATCATTACCGCGAATGACTGGGGTATCTGGCAGTGTCACTCCATAAATAGCGGCAACGCTCCTGTCGGAGACTTTGACGGTGACGGCGATGTCGACGCCGAAGACTTTATCCCCTTTATTGATTGCTTGCAGGGCCCATCGTCCAATGTGGAACCACCGTGCTTGCCTGCCGACTTGATATCAGACAATCATGTCGATCTTCGGGATGTCGCGATATTTCAGCAGCTTTTCGGCGCAATGCAGGATTAGGAGAAAGTCCGTCATGAAACAGAGACACCGTGGATTAACACTGGTTGAAGTCATTGCCGTGCTCGCGGCGATGAGCATCAGCGTATTCGCAGTCTCCGCCGCACACAACGCAATGACCGAAGACGCACGCGCAGCCAGGTGCCTGAGCAATCTGCAGCGCGGTATGCGAGCCGTACTAAGCTACACCGTCGAACACAACGGTTACTTACCAGGCCCTGTACACCCAATGATCTTCAGGCAAGAAAACGACACTGGCGCTCCTTTCGGGACCGAACGCGAACATTCATTGTCGTGGTTGCTTGGCCCATACATCACTCCCGGGGCTCCGGCTGCCAGTGATCCACTCATTCCCAACACCGTTGTCGATGAGCTATTTCGATGTCCGACGGCAACCATCATTTCACCCGATCGAGACTTCAACAGCGATTCCTGCTATGTCACGCCAGTGTTCAATTACGTGTGCAACACCTGGGGCCCCAATGGGCCGTCGGGTTCCAGCAACCCTGGGCATTCGCTAGATGATACCGATCCTCCAAACTATTTTGGCGCCTGGTTTCTGTGCGATTCAAATCCTGAATTCTACGAAAACACAATCAGTTGGCGGCCCAAACGTCTCGACAGCATAAGAAACGCCAGTTCGGAATGGGCGATTTCTGACGCCTGGCGTCGCAATATTACTATGCCAGGCGGGCGTGGTCAGTCTGGCAGAACACACCTAGGGACCTTTGCGGTTTCAGCTCAAGAATATTTGTCAGAGATTCCGTCTGCCCCTTTTCATCGAACGGATCTAAGCAATGCGAAATCGCATTTCACACTTGGCACGACGGTGCTTCCAGACATTCCATTCGATGGAGAGACAAACCAAGCTTACATGGATGGTCACGTTGCGCCATTTGTTGGAACATGGAAAACGCCGGGTCAGGGTGGAACCGTAAATCCGTATTGGGAAGCATGGTCTGGCGAGCACGACTTTAATGAGCCGTGGATCCCTTAACTGCCAAGCAATTCCGACGCGACAGATTCATCGTGATCTTGCTCGGTAGATCAGTTCGAGATGTGTTAAATGAGCTCACGACCTTATGGGAACTGGTCGCACGTGACAAACGGGTTTGTCGTTGAGCGCAGAAGCCATTGCCACGAATTCAAGGCTCGGTCGGCAACGGAGAATAGTTCAAGGTGTACATTCCCCCAGGCGCGCCATTGCTAACCGATGGACTGTACCCTCCTATGAGTCCGAAATGCCCGGAATGATAAAATCCAACCGGGGATGGATGTATCCGTGGATCCAGTTCGATTTGATCCACTTCCAGCGTATTCGCATCGATTGAGATCCAACGTTTGGCCTGGCCGTGACCTGTACCGACAGAATGAAACCGTCCCGCCACCAAAATCGTTTGAAAAAAATGTACTCTACTTTGCCGATCATGCTTTAGATCCGCGATCTTCTTGACCTCGAAATCGGGGAAACGCGATTCATAAAAACCGTCTTCTTGAATTGCAAATAACGAAGCGCCTCGCGTTGCAACTTTGGTGGTGTAAATTTCTCCCTTCGCCAATCGGAATTGCTTGGATTGCAAGTCAACCACGACAGGACGACGGCGCATTCCCCAACTGTTGCGTCCAACGATAACAATCTGATGGTCTGGGTCGGCAGGGTCGGTCACACATGCCGCGAATGAAGGGTTGAACGCTACATTGGGATTGCCGTTCCAGATGTCCTGCGGATCAACCTGCACTCTAAATTCGGCGATGACCTCAATATTCTTTTGAATCGTCGAGGTGCTGCCTCGACGAACACTGAGTAAGCCAACCCAGGTTCGACCGAATGACCCGATGACGCAAATCGTGCCGGGCTTCACAGCTGTTGCAACGCGACCACCGTCGATGGGTGGTAACCCGTCATCTTCATCGAAAATGAATACGCTACTATCTGTAAGATCAACCGCGCAGATTCTGAAACTTTCGCCCCACATGAAAAACCACGCATAAGCCCCATCCCACGCGAGCGGGTACAGCATCTTCACGCCGTCAGACTTTCCAAATCGCACGACCGACTCAAG
>BQJS01000012.1 GCA_021604825.1 Phycisphaerae bacterium
CACCAGTTTCACGCTGCCGATCACCTCGACCAACAAGGACAAACAGGAGAAGCGCCTCCTGCAATTGCTCGACGAGTATCGAATCGACTTTGTCGTGCTGGCGAGATACATGCAGATTCTAACGGGGCAAGTTGTTGACCGACTACCATCGAAGGTCATCAACATTCACCACAGCTTCCTGCCCGCGTTTGCCGGGGGACGCCCCTACCATCAGGCCTACAACCGAGGGGTTAAAGTCGTGGGAGCCACCGCCCATTATGTGACCACCGACCTCGACGCGGGTCCGATCATTGCTCAAGACACGGTCCGCATCAACCATCGCGACACCGTGGATGATCTGGTCCGAAAAGGTCGCGACTTGGAGCGCACTGTGCTCGCATCGGCGGTGCGCTTACACGTTGAAGACAAGATACTCGTGCATCAGAATCGCACGATCGTTTTCGACTAATTGCGAACTGGGCATCCCGCGCGCCACACCGGCGCCAACATTCTTGAAACCTTCGTTCATTCAAAACGTACAAAGATCACACGAACAATACCGCCTTGTAAGTGCCAATGCATATCGTAGCCTGCGACTAATACTGAATGTCGGTGGGATGCAGATGCGACGCGGTAATTCTGCGCAATGCGCGCAAGGCGGTGTGTGGATCGGTTGTTGATTGCCTCCGGGCTGGCGTACTGGGGAGAGAAGTGATGGCTAGGGTTGTTGTCCGACATATCGAAGTTCATCTCGAGGGCTTGCCCGCAAGCGCGGACGGTCTGCGCCTTGTGCATCTATCCGATCTGCACTTGCGAAAATGGGGACGCGTCGAGCGCGAAGTCCAGCGCCTGCTTTCCGTTGTCGAACACGACCTGCTCGTCATTACCGGAGACTTCTGCCATCGACCCCAACAACACGCCCAAGCCGCCGAGCTAACGACCCGTCTGTTGAAATCTGCCTCGCCGAAACACGGGATCTTTGCGGTCCTGGGCAACCACGACCTGCCATGCTTCACCGCCCACGATATACCGATCCAGTTCCTGCGAAATTCGAACACCTACGTCGAATTGGATTCGGGCGGGGCTTTGTGTCTTGCCGGTGTGGAACAAAGTCATCATCGGCGCGGAGAGGCCATGACCGCGCTGAAGAGGACGCAGTCCAATATGCCCAGGATCTTGCTCACCCATTACCCATCGACGGCGTTTGAGTTGCCGTCATCGTCGGGCGTTCTAATGCTTGCTGGCCACACGCATGGCGGGCAGATCAGGATTCCCGGGATCGGGTGTGTCTTCAACAACGATCGCATTCCGGTGTCGATGTCGCGCGGTTTGCATTTGGTCAACGGGAATTGGGTACACGTGTCAGCCGGAATTGGTGCCACGCCGCCCATCCCGGTCCGGGTCTTCTGCCCGCCGGAAATCGGGCTGATCACATTGAGAACGCGTGTACGCCGAAATGCCCCGAAAAATGTCGGACAATCGGCGGGAAAACTTCCAGTTGGTGTTTGACTGGCGATTTGGTGACCTTTATATTTTGTTTAGAGGGGCGTTGCGGCTTGTGCGGTTGGTGCCCTCCCGGTCGCCGCTGAACCGTTTTTTCCCAGTCTTCGCCTTTTGTGTAGTCACTTCAGATCATTGCCGGTTAAATAGCGCGCATTCTCAGAATCGGGCAATGAACCCCTGTTAGAAAGCGGAACGGACACCATTTGGAGTGGTTTCCGAATTGTGGCGGGCGGTGTTGCTCGTCTGCCCGGGTGAAATTCGACGCAGGTCCGAAGTGACGCTCTTGGAGGTGGCCGTTGTGCCACATGTCTCGACAACGAAATCGGGCATGAATCGCCGATAGCTGAAATGGAATGGCCAACGTCATCGTAGGCACCAAAATAATATGAGCATTGACGTTCCACATTACAGGATCATGGGCAAACTCGGCACCGGTGCCGACAGCACCATCTATCAGGCCAAAGCCCTGAAGACGGGGGTCGTCTACGCGATCAAACACGTCAAGGTGACCACGCCCGAAAGTCACAAGACCATCGAGTTGATGAAGGACGAGCATCAGTGCGGGTCGAGCATGGATCACCCCGCTCTTCGCAAGACCTTTGAATTGCGGCTGGTCAAACGACGTCTGACGCTGAAGTCTGCGATGCTCTTTATGGAGTACGTCGAAGGCCAGTCATTGTCCGAGATTGCCCGATCGCTGGGCATTCTCCAATCCTTGTATCTCTTCGAGAAGGCGGCCGACGCCCTCGCCGAAATGCACAAAATCGGATACGTCCATGCCGACCTCAAACCGGGAAACATCTTGGTGATGTCGGATCAGGAAATCAAGCTCATCGACTTTGGCCAGTCGTGCAAGATCAACCAAGTCAAACCGCGCGTCCAAGGCACGATCGATTACATGGCCCCCGAGCAAGGTGCCAAGGAGCGGCTGGACGCGAGGACCGATGTGTTCGGGCTCGGCGCGACGTTCCACAAGGTTCTCACAGGCAAGCCCATTGCCACCAAAATGAACCAAAATCTCGACGTCCATTCGTTGGGCCGGCTTGGCGTTCGCAAGTCCGACAACGAGCAGCCGTCCCTTGAAGAACTGCCACCAGTGATCTCGAAACTGATTGTGGATTGCTGCCAACAGAACCCCGATAAACGCCCCAACGATATGCACGATTTCATCTCTCGATGCAGGATGGCCCGCCTGACCCTCGCAAAGGCCGTCGAGACCGAAGAAGCCAAAGAGGCCAAGGCGGCGAAAGCGGCGAATAAGAGTCAAGCCGACCCAACGTAGACGGCAAGACCTGTGCCACTGCTTTGTGAGCAGTGTTATGCAATCCATCGCCCATATATCGGCACTCCTCACAGAGCAGTGGCACTTCGCGACTTGGCGCCAACCACGCAGAATTCCAAGCTTTCTAACCGGGAGGCAGATTCTACGTAAAACCACGTGTTGGGAGCCCCGCTGACTGTGAACGTTGCAATCATCGGATGACCTGTTATCTCTACGCACTTTCCACGATCGCGACCATTGCGACCTGGCGGCTTGCTTGTATCCAAGCACGACAAAACACATGCTGCGGGTCCCGATCCTCAATATTAGCCGTCCCAATCAGGAGATACCGTGACTGCCAGCCCATCTGCCGTCGAAAAAACGTGTATTGATACGATCCGCACGCTGTCCATGGATGCGGTACAGCGGGCCAACTCGGGGCATCCTGGTGCGCCGATTGCACTGGCTCCGCTGGCGTTCACGCTCTATCGCAAGGTGCTGCGATTCAATCCAGCCAACCCAGCGTTCGCGAATCGCGATCGATTCGTCGTATCGAATGGCCACGCGTCGATGCTGCTTTATTCGTCGCTGCATCTGAGCGGGTACGACGTGTCGATAGACGACATCAAGGATTTCCGCAAACTCAACAGCAAGACGCCTGGCCATCCGGAACACGGTCATACGCCAGGTGTCGAAACCACGACCGGTCCGCTCGGTCAAGGGGCGGCGAACAGTGTGGGGATGGCCGTCGCAGAAAAGTGGCTGGCTGCTTACTTCAATAAACCGGATCACCAGATCGTCGATCATCGCGTCTACGCAGTGCTTGGCGACGGTTGCATGATGGAAGGGATCACGGCTGAGGCTGCGTCATTTGCTGGCCACCAACGACTCGACAACTTGACGTGGTTCTATGACAGCAACCGCATCACCATCGAAGGCGAAACGGATCTGGCGTATTCGGATGACGTCGCCAAGCGCTTTGAAGCGTACGGTTGGCGTGTGATTTCAATTGAGAATGTCGAAGATACCGATTCGATTTTGGTCGCCATTGCGAAAGCAAACGCAGAAACCAAACGCCCCACTCTGATCATCACGCCGAGCATTATTGGCTTCGGTGCGCCGACACGACAGAACACGGCCAAAGCCCATGGTGAACCATTGGGTGACGACGAGATCCGCGGCGCCAAGGAATTTTACGGTTGGAAGCACGCACCGTTTGAAGTTCCGGCTGAGGTTAAGGACGAGTGGACCAATCACTGCGTGACCAATGGTGAGAAGATCGAAGCCGAATGGAACGCGAAATTCGATGCGTATGCCAAAGCGCATCCCGATCTCGCCAAGGAATGGCAGACGCTTCACAACAGCGCTTTGCCCGACGGTTGGCGCGATGCATTCCCAACTTTCGACGCCGACGCCAAGGGGATGGCCACCCGTGCATCGGGCGGTAAGGCGTTGGCGGCGGTCTCGGCGAAGATCCCGTGGCTCATGGGTGGCAGCGCCGATCTTGCACCATCGACCAAGACGCTCCTGCCCGATACCGGCGACATGAGCGCCGAGAAGCGCATCGGTCGCAACATGCGATTCGGGATTCGCGAACACGCGATGGCCGGCATCTGCAACGGCATGTGCCTTTCCAAACTTCGACCGTTCGGGGCGAGTTTCATGGTCTTCACCGACTACGCCCGCCCGTCGATTCGCCTCTCGGCGCTGATGGGCCTGCCGGTGGCTTACGTCTTTACGCACGACAGTATCGGCGTCGGTGAGGATGGCCCCACGCATCAGCCGGTTGAACATCTCGCGGCGCTGCGGGCAATCCCCAACCTCGACGTTTTTCGCCCCGGTGATGCCAACGAAGCCGTCGCAGCGTGGGAGCACACCCTGCAAACCAACGATCGCCCGGTCATGCTCTCGCTTTCGCGACAAAACGTGCCGACGTTGGACAAGTCTGAATTCAACGACGCCCAATTGGCATTGCGCGGTGGATACGTTCTAACGAAGGATTCGGAATCACCTCAAGTCATTTTGATCGCCACGGGCACCGAATTGCAGCACTGCGTTGCGGCCTATCGCACGCTCAAGACGGAAGGCATCAACGCCCGAATCGTCTCGCTGCCCTGCTGGGAATTATTCGAACGCCAGGACGAAGCCTACCGCGCATCGGTCCTACCGCCCGAAATCACCGCCCGCGTCGGCATCGAAGCCGGCATCGCCATGGGATGGGAGCGATACATCGGAAAAGACGGTATCATGATCTCGCACGAAACGTTTGGCATGTCGGCACCGTGCGACGAAGTGATGGCGCACTTTGGAATCACTGCCGACGCCGTCGCAAACGCAGCCCGAAAACTGATCCGCCAATTGGCCAACTAACTAAGCTCCATCGTTTAAGGAATTCGTCAACATGCACGCGATGTTTCAAAAGCTCTCGGAATGTGGCCAATCGATTTGGTACGACAACGTCCGCCGCGACATGATCCACGACGGTTCGATGAAGGCCCTCTTCGACGAAGGCATCCTCGGCGTCACGTCGAACCCGACGATCTTTGAGAAAGCGGTCACCGGCAGCAACGACTACGACGAGCAGATTCGCGAGTTGATCGGACAAAATCAGGACGCGTGGAATATCTACGACACCATCACCCGCACCGACATTGCAGCGACGGCTGACCTGCTTCGGCCCGTCTATGACAAGACCGACGGTGTCGACGGATACGTCAGCATCGAAGTCAACCCGAAGCTCGCGAATGACATGCCTGGCACGTTGGCGGAAGCGCGGCGACTGTTTCAAACGCTCAATCGACCCAACATCATGATCAAGATTCCCGGGACGGCCGAAGGCATTCCCGCGATCGAGGAATGCATCGCCACGGGGATCAACATCAACGTCACCCTGATCTTCAGCGCCGACGTCTATGAAGACATCATGCAAGCGTACATCCGTGGATTGCAGCGCTACGCCGACGCAGGCAACGACCCATCACGCGTAGCTTCGGTCGCATCGTTCTTCGTCAGCCGAGTGGACAGCGCCATCGATCCCATGCTAGCCGACCTGCCCGACGGCAAGTCGCTGCAAGGAAAAGCCGCCATCGCCAACAGCAAGATCGCATATCAACGATATCTCGATGTGTTCGAGGGCGAAGCATTCGCTGCATTGAAAGCAAAAGGCGCAAGAGTCCAGCGACCGCTATGGGCCAGCACCAGCACGAAGAACCCCGAATACTCGCCCACGCTCTACGTCCACACGCTGGTCGGTGCCAACACGGTGAACACCGCCCCACCAGCCACCATCAACGCGATCAAAGTCGGATTCGACGTTGCAACAACGGTCACCGACGGCATCGAAGAAGCCAAGAGCGATTTAGCCAAGCTTGAAAGAATGGGCATCTCGCTGGCCAAGGTCACCGAAGACCTCAAGGAAGCAGGCGTGAAGTCGTTCGCGGCATCATTTGAACAACTGCTAAAAGCCATCGAATCCAAACGAACCGAAATGGCCAGCTAAGCAGAAACCAATCCCAACCAATCATTCGAAAGAGTGTGCCACTGCTCTGTGAGCAGTGCCGTCCGAGTCAGCGCGCACAACAAGCCCAAAACAGACCAGTTCATTGAATTGGAATTCAAAGTAACATTGTCAGCAGATTTGTCGTACGGCAGAATTCAGTCAATCAAAACCATCAAGCACCGGCATAGGAAGTGGCTTCCCACTGGTCGCGCCATTTCTCTTCGCGTGTGCTGACCCATTCCTTGGCTGCGTCTTCCCAACTCACTTCGGCGCCGCGCTCTTTTGAAATCCGGTCACGGTACGCATCGATCTCGCCGATCTGTGCTTGCACGTCACGCCGCATTTTCTGATTGCGCCAACCGTCTGCGTGATTTGATTCCCAACTATCCACCGCTTCTTCAAACGTTGGGTCACAGTTCCACTCAATTCCGAGGTAGTACTTGTGTACCAGGATGGCTCGGTATTCCGAGGGTCGGTATTGGCTTACATCCATTTGCGTGCTCGTCTTCATCACATCCACCCCAAAACCATCGTTCCTGCAATCAACTCATTCCGTCGCGATGCGAATGGATCATTTTAACATCGTGGCAACTCAGTAGACAAGCCCCGATTAATCCGCGCCCGGTTTTCGGCTCACCCGGATTCGTCAGTGATCGGCAATAATCATCGGTCAATAAAGGCCGAGCCCATGAGTCCGTTCGGCGGCTGACTCCGCGAAACCCGCCTACTATGCGGCGAATTATCGCCACCCGCGAGGGTGACGGCAACGAAGGCTTGATGAAGATCTGACGAATTCACGCGTTTGAAATGGGAATTGGTCTCTTAAATTGGGGAATGTTCTGCACAGGCTCTATCTTCCCACATGTGGCATGAGACATCGCCCGCAACTTGCCCGAATTGGGACCCGCTATCGATTACTGGTGCTTCTATTTAGGCTTGCAGTTGATCGCGCAGGTACTCGCCGCAGCGCGATTTGTCGATCCGCTCTTGGCTGGCGTCGTCGCGGTTGCGGACTGTAACTGTTCCATCTTCTTTCGTTTGCCCGTCAATTGTGAAGCAGCAAGGCGTGCCAGCCTCGTCCATGCGGGCGTAGCGCTTGCCGATCGATTGCTTGGAATCGTACTGGCAGGCGTGTTCCTTGCGCAGTTCGTTGTAGATCGGTTCAGCCAACTCGGGCATGCCGTCTTTCGCCACCAACGGGAAGACAGCGGCCTTGATCGGAGCCAATCGCGGGTGAAGTTTCAGGAACTCCGGGCTGGCGCGATTTTCATCGACCGTATACGCCTCGGTGATGAACGCCAACACGCTGCGATCGACACCACCGGATGGCTCGATCACATAGGGCACAAAGCGTTCCTTCCGCTGATCGTCGAAGTACGACAAATCCTTGCCGCTCTTGTCGATGTGGGCTTTGAGGTCGTAGTCGGTTCGGTTGGCCACCCCTTCCAGCTCGCTGACGCCGAACGGGAAATCGTATTCGATGTCGGCACAACCCTTGGCGTAGTGGGCCAACTCCGTGCCTTCGTGTTCGCGAAGCACAAGCATCTCGCTCTTGAGCCCAAGGCCCATGTACCAATTGTGTCTCACGTCACGCCAGAACGTGTACCACTCGTCAGCCTCTGATGGGTGGCAGAAGAATTCGATTTCGTATTGTTCAAACTCGCGCGACCGGAAGGTGAAGTTGCGCGGGTTGATTTCGTTGCGGAAACTCTTGCCGATTTGGGCGATCCCCAACGGCAGCTTCACCCGCGACGAATCGATGACGTTCTTGAAATTTGCAAAGATCCCCTGCGCCGTTTCGGGCCGCAGATAAGCAATCGACGACGAATCCTGCAGCGCGCCGATGTTCGTCTGGAGCATGAGGTTAAACTCGCGCGGTTCGGTTAGCTCGCCACCGCAATTCGGGCAGGATTTGTTTAACCCGGAATTGATGCCGTCAACGAAAATGTGCTTTGTAGCGGTCTCGAAATCGACGCTGTCACCTTCACCGGCCATTGCCGCAATCACGGCATCCGTCTGCGTCACCAACGGCAGGCCAGCCGCTTGCTTGCTTCCCTTCTTCTTCGCCCAACTCTTGAGCTTTTCAAAGTTCGGAGCCTTACTGGCGTCAAACGCATCACGGACTTGGCTATACCAGCCGCTTGCCTCAACCGACTCAGCCACCTGGTCTTCGCGAAACCGACCTTTGCAGAGTTTGCAATCACACATCGGATCGCTGAACCCGCCGACGTGTCCAGATGCTTCCCAGACCTTCGGGTTCATGATGATCGAGCAATCGACGCCGACCATTTGGAACGATTTGCCATTCGGGCCAACCGGTGGGTTCCGCACCATGTCGTGCCACCACGCATCTTTGACGTTGCGCTTCAGCTCGGTGCCGAGTGGGCCATAATCCCAGAAACCGCCGATCCCGCCGTAAATCTCGCTGGATTGAAAAATGAACCCGCGACGCCGGCACAGGGCGACGATCTTTTCCATCTTGTCTGCTTTGGTTTTGCCTGGGTTTGCGGCCATCCAACCTCGTCCTTTGCGTTATTGTCGATCTTCTGATTGCGGGCCAACCAGCCATCAAAGCCGCTTGGCGAAGTCGCGTATCTAACAGATATTCGCCCATCCCACAAAGGAATGCCCCACCATCGGCTATCGCGCTGACCGAAGCATCGAAACGCCGCCACGATTCCAACGTTGCCCCAAAGCACCACCGACGGCCGCTGCGTTGCCCAAACGCCACACGCCCTTACAATTCCAATGGTCCGATAGCCGCAGCAACGCATCGCAGCGTTCTTATCTTCTTGCCAATCAAAGGGTTGGAAGATGGGTCCGGAAGCCGCGTTCAATCGGGGGTTACGGCCCACGGGTTGCAAATGGTTCCCATAGAGAGAAGCGAGGCCAATGAGCCCCAGGAGGCCAAAGGAGCCATCCAATGAACATCAACTGGTTCACAATCTATTGGTTCTTCAGACGCAAAGCGAAAGTCGCCTTCCTTACAGTGATGACCTACGCCGCGCTTTGCTGATTTTGAAGTCACCATCCGCGAGCCTCTGTTTCGTGGCGGCGACGATCCGAGCTGTTTCCCTTCAAATCAGGAACGCTTAGCACTATGATCGTCCTGTCATGTCTTTTCGCCGCCTATCCAAATTTCTTTTTGGTGATCGTCGCAGCGACGAGGCGACGAGTGTCAATGATCTTCAAGCTCTAACCGAACTGGCAAACCAAGGCGACGCAAGCGCACAGCACTCCTTGGGTGTTCACCACTACAGTCAAGGCGAAATTCCCGAAGCAGCAAAGTGGTTTCAAAAATCCGCCGAACAAGGCGATCCTTCCGCCCAATTCGATCTTGGATACTTGTACGAGAAAGGCGAAGGCGTCTCCGCAAACGACAGCGAAGCCGTTAAGTTGTATCACCAAGCCGCCGATCAAGGCGAACCACGCGCGCAATTCAAACTTGGTAGCAAATACCTTCGCGACGGCGACGACCCCGCAGGCGATAAGGAGTGGATCAAGCTCATTCGGCAAGCAGCCGGCCAAGGCCTTGCGGAGGCACAATTCAATCTTGGCACCATGTACGCACACGGCGATGGCGTTGCAACTGATGAAACCAAGGCCATCAGTTGGTATCGGAAATCCGCTGAACAAGGGTACGACCAAGCACAGTTCAACCTTGGAAAAATGTACGCGGACGGGAGAGGCGTTGCCCAAGACATGGGCAAAGCTCTCGAATGGATCAAGAAAGCCGCCGAACAGGATGACGCCCTTGCCCAGTTCACACTCGGCTGCATGTACAAGAACGGAGAAGGCGTTGCCAAGAGCGACGAAGAAGCGCTCAAATGGTGCCGAATGGCGGCACACCGCAACCACCCGAACGCCCAGTACATTCTTGGCTACGCTTTAATGAGCGGTGATTGCGTGCCTAAGGACTTGGTCGAAGGAAAAAAATGGATACGGAAGGCGGCTGAGCAAGGCGACGTACGCGCGCAATTCATGTTAAGTGGCGAGTATTCGCACGACGGTGCCGACACCCCAGAGAACCGAGAGGCGATCGATTGGCTAATGAAGTGCGCCGAACAGGGATACGCTCCCGCGCAATCCAACTTGGGTTACATGTACTTTGCTGGTCTTGGCGTTGAGAAGGACTTGGCCAATGCAGCGATGTGGTATAAGAGAGCCGCCAACCAGGGAATTGCTGCATCGCAAATAAACCTGGGGAAAATGTACGAAAACGGGGAGGGTGTTGAAAAAGACTGCACCGAAACATTCAATTGGTTTCGCATGGCAGCCGACCAGAACGAACCCTATGCGCAGTACAAAGTTGGAAACATGTACTCAAAGGGTGAGGGTGTTGATCAAGACCACACCGAAGCGATCAAGTGGTTGTTCGAAGCCGCCAAACACGGCAACGTCGACGCGCTGGGGCAGCTAAGCTTGAAAGCTGCCAAGGGTGAAGGGGTTGAAGTCAACAATGTCATGGCGTACATGTGGCTTACGCTGGCAGAAGATCTATCGCCCCCCTCACAATTGACCGAAGAATGGTTGGCATATCGAGCAATGCTCACAGAAGTCATGACCGACGAACAGATGCAAGAAGGCAGGAAAGTAGCGAAAGAGTTCGCCGAATCTCACCGACTTATTGATTTGGGCAAACCCGCCCATTAAATTCTGGCGCTTCCGACAAAACAGTATTGGGGTATGGACGCTAGTCCAAAGTACGAATGTCTGACGAAGACAAATATCATCGACGCCATTTCTTCCGCGAAAGTCTTGCGCGGTTGGCTTCGCCGCTTGCTGACTTTCTTGAGAAGGATTCTGACGATCCGCCCAAGGTGCCCGACGTTTCGCATCGGCTGATTCGTCATCTCCCGCCCAAGCGCCCGCTGCGACCGCCGGGTGCGGTGCCTGAGTTGATCTTTGCCCGTACTTGCGATCACTCCGGCGAATGCGTGGAGGCGTGTCCGGCCAACGCGATCAAACTTTCGATCGAATACTCCGACGAACCGACGCCGATCATCGAGGCGAGCATTACCGCCTGCGTCGTTTGCGACGGTTTGCAGTGTACCCAGGTTTGCCCTTCGGGTGCCCTTCGCCCATTGACTGCCGTTGAGCAGATCAACATGGGTTTGGCCAAAGTGAACGCGTCGGTTTGCGTTCGTCCTGCCGATTCCGGCGAGGCCACTGACGCCCCCGACTCCGACGAAAACCGAATCGAGACCCCAAGCCACCCGGCTACCGATTGCACGACGTGCGTCGATTTGTGTCCGCTGGGCGAAAAAGCCCTTCGATTGGACGGCGCTGGCCCGCCAACCGTGGACTATGCCGGTTGTGTCGGATGCGGCGTCTGCGAACAGCACTGCCCCACCGACCCCAAAGCCATCGTCGTCGAACCCCGATAACGCTGAGAATCAAGGCATATGCTGGATTTTATGCCACCGGACGCCCGCATGAGCATCCTCGTTCCAAATCAACGCCAAACAGTTGTCAAGAAGTTCCGATGAACCTAAGATCGCCGTTTCGGTTGGGCGCAGGATATGCGGTCACCATGTCGCGGGCCACGGTTGGTGGCGACGCATTCGCCTGTAGATCTATCTTGAAGGAGTTAAGTTGTGGCATCTGATTCAAACGCTGGAAAGCACCTGTTTACGTCTGAGTCCGTTTCGATGGGTCATCCCGACAAGGTCTGTGACCAAGTTTCGGACGCCATCTTAGACAGTCTCCTTGAGCACGATCCCAACGCCCGCTGTGCCGTCGAAACCATGGTGACGACCGGCTTGGTCGTTTGCGCCGGCGAAGTTCGTACGAATAACGATGCGGCTGAGAAAGCCCTCGCCAACGCCGAAGACACCATTCGCGCGACCGTCGAGAAAATCGGATACGACGATTCAGCCGGTGGATTCGACCATCGCAGCTGTGCGGTGCTTCGGGCCATTCATAGTCAGTCGGCTGACATCGCCCAGGGCGTTGACGAAGGTGCCGGCCTGCACACCGAACAAGGTGCTGGCGACCAGGGCTTGATGTTCGGATTCGCCTGTCGCGAAACCAAACCGCTCATGCCGCTGCCGATTCATTTGTCGCATCGTCTTGTCGAGCAGTTGGCCCAGGTGCGACAATCGGGTGACATCAAGTGGCTCCGCCCCGACTCCAAGTCGCAAGTCACCTGCGAGTACACCGGTGACAGCCAAGTGTCACGCATCGAAACCATCGTCATCTCGACGCAGCACACCGAAGAGGTCGTCGGCAAAGATGGCAACATGACCGAAGACGCTCGCAAGAAAATCGTCGACCATGTCATCAAGCCCGTCGTCGAGCGCGACGCCCCCGGGTTGTGGTCGAATAGCATCAACTTTCACATCAATCCCACCGGTCGATTTGTTGTCGGTGGACCGCACGGTGATGCCGGATTAACCGGCCGCAAGATCATCGTCGATACCTATGGTGGCCGAGGTCGCCACGGTGGTGGTGCGTTTAGTGGCAAGGACCCGTCAAAGGTCGACCGCTCTGCCGCATACATGTGTCGCAACATTGCCAAGACAATCGTCGCAGCCGGTTTGGCTGACCAAGCTGAAGTTCAACTCGCCTATGCGATCGGTGTGGCTGAACCCGTCAGTGTGTTGGTCGAATCATTCGGCACGGGCAAGGTCAGCGACGATAAGCTGGCGTCGGCTGTCCGCGACACGTTTGACCTGACGCCATCGGGCATCATCAATGGGCTCAACTTGCTGCGTCCGATCTACTTTGAAACTGCCCGTCACGGACACTTTGGCCGCGAAGAACCAAACTTCACTTGGGAAGCGACGCCAAAACTGGATGCCCTTGCCAAGGCAACAGGCTAGAGCAGTACCAATCAATCCGTAACGCTGTGCGCCGTGTATTGTGGTATTGAAAAGGGGTCTGTTTGGCTTAACGCAGCCCCGCGACGCACCGATATAATAAAGACGTTTGCCGCAGCCGCTGTCGTGACACAACGTATGGCGGTTGCGGTCGTGTTTGTGCTCGTCCGTTCGAGTGTGTCCATTCAGACCGGTTCATGGCGAGGTTCGCAGGGGCGTTGATCCTTTAGGAGGGTCGCGATCCTTTGGGGAGTTCGCCACGGGCCTGTCAGGAGCCCAGCAGTGCCTCAATCCGAATTGCTGAACCGCGCCCAGGAACTTGCGGGCCATCGGTTCACCGACATCGACCTTCTCGTCGCCGCTGTCACCCACGCATCCTTGGCGCCCAGCCGCCTGACCAGCAACGAACGCCTGGAGTTTCTGGGCGACGCCGTGTTGGGCATGATCACGTGCGACGAACTCTACAATCGCTATCCGGAAAAGCTGGAAGGTGAGATGACCAAGGTCAAATCTGTGGTCGTGTCGCGAAAGGTTTGCGCCAAAATTGCAGACGACATCGGATTGAGCGACCTCCTTCGATTGGGCAAGGGCATGACCGAAGGCAATGTCATCCCGTCGTCGGTGCGGGCGGGCGTGTTCGAGGCGTTTATTGCGGCGTTGTATTTGGACGCAGGAATGGATGCGACACGCGAGTTTCTGATTCCGCACCTGACCCGCCACATCGAACGTACCGTCAAATCAAAAAACATGGAGAACTACAAGTCCACGCTTCAGCAGTACGCCCAAAAACAACTCAATTCCACACCGAGGTACGAATCGCTCGATGAAAAAGGGCCCGATCACAGCAAGTGCTTCGAGGTGGCGGTCGTGATTCAAGCCCGGCGATTCACGAGTGCCTGGGCACCCAACAAGAAAGAAGCCGAGCAGCAAGCCGCCCTGCTGGCGCTCAAAGAACTGAACCTCATCGCCGACGGCGAAGTATAAGTTTTGCTCGCGACCGATCGTGCGAGAGCACAGACAAATCCGTCACTCTCGAGCACGCGGGAGTCCAGAGTGAAACGGGCAACGCGCGACATCTGGATTCCCGCGTGCGCGGGAATGACGGCAGTAAGCAAACCGCGAGGTTACGCGTGGCCCCAAAGTTAGGCGTACCCACGAATCTCACCGCCCGCCCATTACAAAAAGACCCGCCCGCATCACTCGGAATGCAGGCGGGTATCGGCGTAACTCGTTGGTTGCTCCGTCTAAGCGGGTTCGGCTAGACCTATTCCATATCCGGGTCGCTCTTGTTTCCTTCTTCGAGAATCTTGCGCATCTGCGTGTTCTCGCGACGCGTGGCTTCCAGATCGAAGAGGAGATATTTGATCGACAAACGAAGGAAGTCGATGCTCTCGTGCAGATTCGATACGGTCTGTTTGAGTTTCTGGTGACGCTCACGCGTTTCATCAGCCAAGACCTGCAATTTCTCGCGATCATCGACCGGCAGCGTCCCGATTTCAGCCACCAACTCAGCCAGTTTCTTTTGGAAAGTGTTATCGTTCATGATCTTTGCGCCTCCTAGGGCCGTCGCCAACTGCGACGAGTGCTTGATTGTACGTCGGGTCCACCCCAACGTTCCACTGGCAGCAAACGGCAACGGCTGCTCTTCTCGTGGAATAACCCTCTGCAAGTTTGAATGGCCCCAAACCGGACAATCCTTTCACCGATTCATAACCATATAATTAACAGAGATTTACGAGTCGCAATTTCGGAGATTGGGCACGAGACAGAGGGTCGGGATGTATGTGCCTGTTGATTCAAAGAAACATCAATTCATACAACTAGGGCACATACGAATGCCAAACTGTTGATTTTATTAAGGTTAGGTCAAGGTGAGTTGGATCGACAAGCACTGCACACATTATGTGCCGTATGGCATCACATGAATCTGCGGGCTTTGCTTTGGAATTATGCCCCGATGCTACCGGAGCATTCCGGTTATCGGAACCGGTTGGCTCGATGAAGATTAATGGCGCTAACCGATCCGCTTCATCACCACGCAGCGCTTTGTTGGATTGCGTCAAAAAAAGCACCGCCGAAGAGATTCTTCGACGGTGCCTTGAATGTGCACATCAAAATCAAACCAGCGCCCAAATCGCGCTGATCATAGATCTCATTAGTCTACTTCTTTTCAGGCGCGTCCTTGCCCTTCTTTTCTCCGGCTGACACGGCGCGGATCTCGCCAGCTCGTTTGCCGCCCGTGACGACCGCTTGCTTCACTTCGAGCCCCGAAGCCTTCTTGACGACGACGTCCTTGGCCGCGATGCGGTTGGGCACTTTTTGGCTTGCTTTGGCGAGTTTCTTGCCGGCCAGCAGGTCGTCAATCTCTTTGGCCAATGATTTTTCGAACCCGGCTTTTGCGCCGACATGCACAGCCTCTACGTTTCCGGATTGCCCCACGACGAACATCGTCGGGAAGCTTGTAACCTTGAACGGCTTGCCGGCTTTCTTCTCGGAATCCAAAATCAGCGGGATGCTGAGATTCATGTCCTTGTAATGCTGGATGGTTTGCTCTTCGGTACGCCCGCGTCGGCCTGTGCGGTCGTCGAGATTGATCGCGTAGATTTTGGCGTTCTTGCCGGACGATTGCAGCTGTTTGTGAAGCTCTTCAACTTTCGGCAGTGCCTTCTTACAGAACCCACACCACGATGCATAGAAGAAGAGTACATCAACTTCCTCTGACTTTCCGCCAATGTTGACCTCATCGCCCGCGATGGTCTTGAACTTGCCCGCGGGAGCAACTTTGCCAAGCATTTGAGTGGCTGGCCGCTTGTTCTTCCTGGCACGCGGTTTGGATACCACTATCGGCACTTCAAGCTTGGGTGATTCCTTATCGTCAGTATTCAAAACAATTGACACGCCGTCCGCCGGTGGCGAATAGTTTGCAGGAATCGTCACCGTCACCTCGTAACTCTTGCCTTCCTGGTAAGTCTTGACTTCGGTCAGCAGTTTGTCTGAGTCGGCCGTCGACGTTACGTCCAGGAGATTGACAGGGTCATCACCATTGTTAGTGAAGCGCAACCGACGCTTCGACTGCGTCTTGGCTCCCTGTGCAACCCGCAAACTGTCAGGACGCAATTCCAATCGTTTCGGAACCAAAGCCAAACAGGTCACTTGAAGGTCTTTCTGCTTTGCGTGTCCCGTTAGGAGCTTGATGGAGTGACGATTGTTTCCGCTCTTGTAGGGTGGCTGGGCTTTGACGGTAAGTTCGTATTCCATGCCCGGAACAACTTCGGCGAGCTCGGCGCTGAAACAACCCTGGCTTGCATTGTCCGCGAGTTTGATGTCCAGCTTCTCACCGGTGTTGTTACGCACCTTTAGCGTCTTGGTCATGACCGAGTCAGGCTTGAGACGACCAAACGTCGCAGCGTTCGGGGTGACTTCAACGAAGTGCTGCACTTCACCGACAAGCTTCAAGATAGTCGACTTATTCTTGGGATCGTTCGTCGTAATCGTGATGGCTTTGGTGAATTTGCCTCGCAGTTTTTTTGTGGCAAGTCCGAATGAAAACTCACCGGTTTGCCCGGGAGCGATTTCGCTCGGGTGCTTGCCCTTCTTTGTGCAACCGCACGCCGGTTTGACCTTTGTGATCTTCAGCGGAGTGGCGCCCGTGTTCTTGATCATAAATGTGTGCTTAAGGTCCGCTCCCGTCCAGACCTTGCCGAAATCATGGACGGCATCGATCGGCGTAGCTTTGGGAGCATCGCCTGAAACCTCAACAGCCTTTTCGCCGGCCTTTAAAGCATCCGCATCTTTGGTCTGAGCGGTTGCAGCACTCGCAAACAGAAATGCCACCGCGAGTCCCATCGCAATGGACTTTGAGAACCGGACGGAAGTAGCTCCAAACCCATCCTTCAGTGCAGCAAAATTCATGGTGATCTCCAATACCCTTTGATTGTTCAAGGTCTTCAGTTTTTGTTATCAATGTGAACGCACTTTAAGGGCACCAAACCGCGAAGTTCGCATTGCCACAAACCACGCCAAAGCACCCAGAAACGCCCACTGGTCAAGCCTACAAGAACGGCCAAACCCTCTTATATTCAATCGGTTCAGAACCGTTCAACCCTCATACGATGTTCGCACCTATCCGATGAATTGGCAATGCACGAGCGTGTAACGAGGTCCGGTCCAGATTCCTGCTTCAACGCTCTGGATCCCTGTTTTTGAAGGCGTTTTCAGCCCGCATGCAATCTGCCTCCGAGCCGCATCGTGCTCCCGAAACGCAGTAACGGGCGTGTAACTTCGATGTTACGTTGGCCGTCGCACGATCTCGCTCGACTGACCGCCCCATCCTTCGACAGCAACGCCAACGCCCCGAATTCACAAACATGCCAGCGAACCTTATCATGCTCTCTCGGCTGCATTGGACGAATACTCTGTTTGATCTCAATTGACGAGGTGATTCATGGGCAACCGGCGCGAATTCACGCTGTTGTCGGTCATACTTGGCGTCATCATTGGCGTCGTCTTTGGCGCGGCGAACGCGTTTTTGGGACTCAAGGTCGGCATGACCGTGAGCGCTTCTATCCCAGCCGCCGTCATCTCGATGGGTGTGTTGCGGGCGATCTTCCGGCGTAACAGCATCCTTGAAAACAACATCGTTCAAACGATCGGGTCGGCTGGCACGTCCGTGGCCAGCGGCATCGTGTTTACCGTTCCCGCGCTGTTCATCATGGGGCTGTCGCCCGACTATTGGACCATCGCCGCGTGGGCTGCGATCGGTGGTACGTTGGGCGTGCTGTTTATGATCCCCCTGCGTCACTATCTGATCGTTAAGGAACACGAGAATCTGCGCTACCCGGAAGGCTTGGCGTGCGCTGAAGTTTTGGAAGCCGGTCAGAAAGGTGGCGGGTTGGCCAAGACTGTCTTCTGGGGATTGGGGATTAGTTTCGTTTACTCGTCCCTGCGAGACCTTGGGTTTTGGCGGTCGATCGCATCCGTCGGTGTACCGCAGTTGCGCACGAAGGCTACGCTCGACGCCTCGCCCGCGCTTTTGGGGGTTGGTTACATCATCGGTCCGCGCATTTCCGCCTACATGCTTTCGGGCGCGGTGCTCGGTTGGTATGTGTTGATTCCGGGAATCTCATTTTTCGGAACGGCTCCATTTGGGCCAGTGCTGGAGTATTCCAAAGTTAGCATTCCGCCTATCGACACCGACGATTCATGCAACCAGCTTCTTCTAATTCCCGAAGGTCGCGACAACGCCAACGTCACCGCTCTGCTCTGCATCAAAGCTACCAAACCGCTCAATGGAACCAGCAACGGCATGCGCATCTCGATGCCTGAGGAATTCGATTTGACCAATGCTCAGGTGGCTGGCGTAACATCGGGCGACCACGTTTACAAAACGCGTCAACAGCTGCAAGGCCAAACACTCACGCTCGATTTGTTTCGACCTTCGCTGGAAAAAACCGCGAGCACGATACATCCCGGTCGCATCTCGATCGTGATTCATGGGATTACGCTTGGTTCTAATCTTACGACGACCGCCCAAGTCACGACGTTTGATTCACCGACTCAGAATCTCGAATCGTTTGATTTGGGCGACGCCGTTTTTGTCCCCAAGGGTAGGACGCTAACCCAATCTTGCAGCCAGCCAGGAGAGCGACACGTTACCGCGATCATCACCTCGGAGATCGGCCAGGACATGGTCAACGATCGCGAGCGGATATCCTTTAACTTCGCGGATCGATTCGAATTCGGATACACCGACCCCAAATCTTACGAGAGTCATGGCGTCAGCGTGGTTAGTGTTTTCGACGGCACAACGGTCTACTCCGCCGACGCCAGCATCTTTGAAGACGCGAAGCGCTTGGACAAAGATTTCGAACATCCCTTGCTGATGACGTCAAACTATTCGCCAGTCCCCAATCGGACGTCACCACTCCGCAAAGGCATGGTGACCGTTGTACTACATGGCCTGGTTAATTCTGCGACACCGGCAACCAGCGACCATTTTGATGCGTGTACAGTTTCGTCGCCCGGCACAATTTTCCCCGCAAAGAAACCCATCGCCGAAATGGGTCCGGACGAAATCCACAAGCAATTCATCAAGTACATCGGCGCGGGCGCAGTCGCGGTCGGTGGTTTACTATCGCTACTCAAGAGTTTCCCAACGATACTCGGTTCGCTATGGAACCTGTTCCTCGCGATGTTTGCGCCCAGCGGATCGAAGGATCGGACGTCGCGCGATCTACCGTTCATCTTGGTCGCGGGCGGAGTGATTGGCATTGCGGCGATCATGTGGAAGCTTCCGGAACTCAAAGCCGGTTGGCAGGGAACGGTGCTGGTCTGCGTGTTCGGGTTTTTCTTTGTGACGGTTTCATCACGATTGGTCGGTTTGATTGGTAGTAGCTCAAACCCCACCTCAGGCATGACCATCGCGACACTCTTGGGCACATCGCTACTATTCTTCTACTTTATGCCAGAGTTAGCCGACGTGAAATTCACCGCGCTTTCAGTCGGAGCGATGGTGTGCGTCGCAATCTCGGTGTCGGGTGACTGCTCGCAAGACCTTAAGACAGGGTACCTCGTCCATGGTACACCGTGGAAACAGCAGATCGGTGAGCTCATAGGCGTACTAACAGCCGCGGTCTGCGTGGCGGGCGTTATCTTCCTGCTCCACAAGGGCTATGGCTTCACCGACGATCGCCCCAACAAACTCAATGCCCCGCAGGCCAACCTGATGGCCATCCTCCTCGACGGCGTGTTCGATCAAAACTTGCCATGGTTGTTCATTGGCATGGGTGTCGCCGCGGGACTGGTTGTTGAATTCCTGGGGATTGGCTGCCTACCGTTTGCGGTGGGACTCTATCTCCCACTCGCCCTTTCGACACCGATCATGATCGGCGGGTTGATCCGATTGATCGTCGATCTGGTTCACCGCGATCCCGATCCGGACAGTCACGATGCAGGCGTGTTAGGCGCTTCGGGATTTGTGGCGGGCGAAGGTTTGCTGGGGGTCGCGTTTGGAGGCGTCGCAGCATTTTGCGCATGGATGTGGCCTCACCGCGACATGACGCCCAATGATTTCGCCCCGGCAATATTGCAATACGTCGATCTCGACATTCACTACACGCTGCCAGATTTTTGGTACAGGTTGCTACCATTAGCCCCCTACGCGATCATCGTGTTGTGGTTGTTCTTCGTGGCGCTGAGAAGGGCCATCCCCGAACCGCCACCCCCACCACCCGAACCGTACCCGGAACCAGACGTGTCATACAAACACCGTTTGCCATCGTTCGAGCCGGGCACATACGGAAAGCCCAAGCCGATCCAAATGCCACCGCAGCAACCACCTCCGTCAGGTGGGCCTGGCCAATACCCGGGATCGCAATAGGCGAACGATGTCGCACCTGTGTGGTCGTGCAGTGTGTGGCGTTCGTCAGACTTTGATGAAAATGCGTCGCCGGTACAGCGGATACATCAGCAGCAGCCAAAGCAAGACATACGCCAGGGCGTAACAAAGCGACGCGGTGCGCGGTCCAGACCAGGTTCCGAAGATGTTTAGATAGACCCATCGCCCCACTGACGGACCTTCGTCCGCCAGCTTCCATCGATGCAGCATCTTGGCACCAAGGCTGGACGCGATGAAGACCACGATGGCGTTTGAACCGAATACCAAGAGCGGGCCGCACCATCGCTTCCAACCACGGATGTCGATCAGCCAATAACAAATGCCCAATACGTGCAGCGCGATTCCGGACGTGAAGATGACGTATGTGGTGGTCCAGATCTTCTTGTTGATGGGCACGATTGCCTCAAGGCTCAATCCCAAGAGAATGCAAACATTCCCAGCCACGAACAATCCGACGGCTGTCGAGTGCCCCTCGCGCGAACCTCGCAGCCATGCCCCAGTAACCACACCGCACAGAGTGGTCGCGATCGCGGCAAGGGTACTTAGCAGACCCTCCGGATCAGGACGCGCGCGGTAAAGGTGGCCCGAAAGAACCTGATCGTCCACCCAACTGTGCAACAAACCTTCCGGGCCGGCGACGTCGGCTGAATAACCAACGGGTGCAGGAACGGACGCCACGACAAGCGCGTATCCGATCAAGAGCACAATCGCAGCAACCCCAGCCCCACGAATGCCGCCAACCAAGACGATGATCGACGCGAAGAAATAGCACAGGGCGATGCGTTGCAGCACTCCCGGCACGCGCAAACCCGTCGAACGAAAATATGCCCAATCGAGAATCAAGAATATCGCACCGGCGGCCAGTAGTGTTCCTCCGATGATGGGCATCAATCTATCGTGTCGCACGGGGTATTGCTTCTTGGAAGATCGATTGGGGAAAGCCAACTGCATTCCGGCGATCAGTAAGATGTATGGACCGATCAGACGAAAATTGGGAAACCCGTACATGCTTAAGCCGAGCAGGAACAACGTCAGCGAACGAATAACAATGTGCCCCAGCATCGACCAGCGGGATGCGTCGGAAGTGCGACGTTTGGCCAGCGAAAACGGCAACGCCACGCCGACGATGAATAGGAAGAACGGAAACACGAGGTCGGTCGGTGTGCAGCCATGCCACTTGGCGTGTTGAAGCGGCGGGAAAATATTCGACCACGATCCGGGGTTGTTGACGAGAATCATACCAGCGATGGTCAGCCCGCGAAACGCATCCAGCGATATCAGTCGATTGGGTTTGGATTCCATGAGACGTTTTTTGAATGACAACATTGTATTGCGGGCGTACCTTCTGGATTCGATGCCGCCGTCGCAATGCGAATTCGGTGACAGGATGATTCTGAACATCGCCACGGCGCAGGTCAACGAATTAGTCAATATTTCGAGGAATACCCGATGAAGCGATTGCTGATTCTTGCTTTCGTCTTGAGTCTTGGAACGTCTCCGACTTGGGGTGGCGACCAGGCCTGGATTCGCGCGAATCTCATCGGATACTTACCCGACGATCCGAAGTTCGCTGTGCTGTCCAGTGCCAAACCATTGAGCGGTGAGTTTCGGGTTGGCGGGTATTCGGCATCGATTGGTGCGGATCAAGGCGCGTGGGGGCCCTTCGCGCACAACTATCGGCTTGACTTTTCGGCGCTTAAGACAGCCGGTCGATATCGCGTTGAATTTGGCGGCGTCAGATCCGAGGAATTCACGATTGGCAAGGATGCATACGCGTCGGTGCCGGATTCACTTCTGCAATTTATGCAATTGCAGCGCTGCGGCGACAATCCGATCGCCAAGAAGAAGTGCCATCAGAAAGACGGAATTGACACGACCAGCGGTCGACCGGTCGATATGGTCGGCGGGTGGCACGATGCCGGTGATCGACTCAAGCACATGATCACGACATCGTATTGCATCGCAGCCCTTAAGCTTGCAGGTGCTGAGGAAGAAGCTGCGTATGGCGCGCCCATGCTCAATAAGATCCACCCCGGACCAGAAACGCTCTTCGTTCAAGTCGGCGACGATCGCGATCATCTTCCCCCTGAGACACTTTGGCACGACGATCAGTCTGATTATGGTTGGGGTCCGGGTGGCCCCCGATCGGCTTGGCCGGCAACAACCAAACCTGCCGGTCCCAAGTACAAAAACAAATCGTCGGGACTGGCCAGTCTTGCCGGTCGGGTCGCGGCGGCGGCGGCGTTGAATGGTGACATTGAACTGGCGAAATCTGCGTACCGATTGGCCGAGAAGCACCCCGGCTGCGCGATGTCCGTCCCGGTGCGAGCCCCCTACTACTACGGCGAAAGCACCTATCACGACGATGTTGAATGGGCAGCGACCGAATTGTACATCGCGACCAAAGAGCCCCGATTTCTTAAAGATGCGATGGCAGCCGCCAAACATGCGGGCGCGAGCAAGTGGATGGGAGGCGATGCCCACGGACACTACGAATTCTTCCCCTACGTAAACCTGGCACACTGGCGTTTGTATGAACACGTCGATGACCAAGTGAAGCGCGAACTTGCCGGATACTACCGAGCCGGCCTTGAGCGCATCGAAAAGCGAGCCCGACAGAATCCCTACCGCATCGGAACGCCGTTCGTCTGGTGCTCGACCAATGACGTGATCGCCGTTGCAACTCAGGCGGTTCTTTACGAACGGATGACCGGTGACAAGCGCTATCGCTCGCTGGCGGCGGAGGCGCGGGATTGGATCTTTGGACGCAACCCCTGGGGCAAGAGTTTTGTCATCGGGGTTCCCAACAAGAACGTCGCGTCCAGCAAACCGCATCATTTGTTCTACAAGCTGGCGGACATCCTCCCCGTTGGGGGATTGGTCGATGGGCCGGTGACACGCAAGATCAACACCAGCCTGAAATTTGCTGAATTCGAAGATCGTTCACTGGAACGATTTCAATCTGACGTGGCTGTCTATCACGACGACTTCGCCGATTTCTCGACCAACGAACCGATCATTGATGGAACGGTGTCATTGCTCTTGTTGATGAGCCTTTGGAATTAATGACTAAGACGCTGCATAAAATCTCACCGCTTGTTCTGCTGATGATGACCGGTTGCATTGCGACGTCGCGCAGCGCAAACACTGTTTCCGACCCGCAGTTGACTTTCGACCATGGGGCTGTGGTGCGCGGTGACACGTCCCGACCGGAGCTTGCGATCATCTTCACCGGCGGCGAGCATGGCCAAGCCACAACGACGATCCTCGATGTATTAGCCGCCCGACGCGTGAAGGCATCGTTCTTTGTGACCGGTGATTATCTCGCCAATACTGACTATCGAAATTACATCCACCGTATGATTCGAGACGGGCATTACGTCGGCCCCCACTCGCACGCCCATCCGCTGTATGCATCGTGGGACGATCGATCGAATACGCTGGTTTCACGCGATACGTTTGTCGCAGATTTGAATAGAAACGTTAGCGAACTTCGCCAGCTAGGTTGCTTCGATGACGATCGGGCGATCTTTTTCGTACCGCCTTACGAGTGGTTCAATCAAGACCAGGTCGCATGGGCCAAATCGCTCGACGTGCAGTTGATCAACATGACAAGCCGATCGGGGTCGAACCGCGATTGGATTCCTGAAGGGCACGCGAACTTTGTCCCATCCGAAAAGATCATCACCGATGTATTGGCGTTCGAACAGCGAGAACCGAACGGACTCAACGGTTTCCTGCTGCTATTCCACCTCGGATCGCTCCGCGCCGATTTAATGGACACGGAACTTGAGCAACTCCTGGATGAATTGAAGGAGCGCGGCTACACGTTTCGTACGGTCGACACACTCATTGGAAGTTTGCCAATCACATCCAGGGTTATGGACACGCGCTCGCGGAAAAATCATTGAACAGATTACTCGGCTGCGCTACAACGAATCGATCGCCCAGATTCATAATGCCGTCACGGTTCAGGTCGACCTGCGGACCAGTGATGCCACCTGCATCCATCGTGTTGAAGAAGTTCGCCGGAGCGGCAACGACTGCGTGGTCACCCAAGTTCACGATGCCGTCATAGTTAATGTCACCTTCAAAATAGCAAATGCAGAAATCGGTATCTGCGCTGGAACTGCAGCCCGAATTCCCAATGACGCCACCGCCAACAGACTCCGTCCCACTGATGTCAAATTCGTAGCAAGTCCCGTTGGCCGGCGCGTCGAATGTTATCTCAATACTGTTGCCAACCGGCGTAGCCGTCAACGACCCGAGCGGCGGGGTCGATGTAACTGCTCCACTGGCGATTGCTTCTGCAAAATCCACGCGAACCTTCAGGCCCCCGGGGCCGATCCCAGCGAATTGGCGAGGTTCGATGAGTTCGCTCGCAGGCGCTCCGTCGGCTGCGTTGATGGGTATGTCAAGTGAACCGCCACTGAAAGAGCCATTCGGCTCGTGATTTCCAACAGAACTGACTTGAATAAAATCAAAATCTGGTGGCCCGCAGGTAAACGTCAAGCTTCCGCCAATTGTGACAATTGCTGGACTCACCGGGAAAAACGGTCCTGTGTCGGAGGCAAGCGTACTTGCGAAACCAGTGTCCAAGGTCAGGACGGGGTCTCCAAACGCAGCCGTTGTGTCAATCTGTCCTGTTGCCAAGTTAACCCAAGCAGCACCATTGGCGACATCCGTTACAACCGTTCCCACAGGAAACAGCGTTGGACCAGTGTTGCCGATGGTATTCTGCCCGCCGCCAATCTGAATCAAGTTGCCCGCGATGGGTGTTCCACCGTATCCCGATGGATTGGTGAGCCCTAGATTCCTCTTGAACTGATCGATGTCACCACCGGGAGAGTCAAACACGGCACTTGTCACGTCGACACCAGATGCGCCGGTATCCGAAAGATTCACGCTCCAAAGCGCCAGGCCGAAGTCGGTCGGGTTTTGAATACGCCCTTGTATGAAGACGTTTACCACTCCACCAAGTGGTACCACTGAAGCGTCTCCATCGCCAACGATTCTCAGTTCAAGTGTGTCGGCCCGAGCTTGTGAGGCTACGAACGAGGCGACCACCGCGATGACGATTCCGAACGAGTTCAAACGACATGAGTTCATCAGCAGATCCTCCGGCGTGGAATGTGATGTAATTGAATTGTTGCGCCCGTGTGCTCCTATTTTAGCTACCTGCCGTGACCGATTCCACCGTTTCGTTTAGATGCGCTTTCTGACGCCATTTTGGTGCGGTATGTTCGGGAGCGATCACGAAGTGTCCGGCGAGCGACTTTCCGCGGCCGCACGACTCAAGCGCGTTCCTCTGCGGCGCGACTGACGCGTATGAGGCGAACACCCCACAGTATTGGCGCACGTGATAAACCGCCAACTTAGATCGAAACTCAGGGATGGTGATTCTGCGCAACCCTTGGGTCTCTTCACGCAGGTTTGCGTGCGTTTGATGTCAGTCGACCGACCCGTTAACTCACCATCGCACGTGCAAGCACGACTTTGGCGTCGCAATTGCGCTTCACGCCACAAGCCTTTTCCATTCAAGCGCGACTGGCACGCAGATTGCACCCGATTGAGCGAAGTCACCCATGGCATTCGATGCATCGCAAGGTGCGTCTTCAGCCTGGCCTCACGCAAAGCAAGGTGAAAGGTCAAGATCATGACACGTGCATTGCACGTCCCAGTCGTACATCAGATGGCACCCCAGAGTCACCCATTCTCCAATCCGCTCACATATTGGATCGCGCTTACGATCTGCCTCCTTTTGGCGGCTGGTTGCGATAGTCCCGTTCCTGACCCTGGCGGAAACGGGGATGGTGGCAATGGTGACGGTGGCAATGGCGATCCGACCGCGCAGGTCGGCGATTGTTTGAGTTGTCATACAAACGAAGAGCTCCTCAAAGCCGTCGCTCGGGATGAACCTCCTCCTGTTGAATCCACGGGCGAGGGCTGAGGTGGTAGCGTCGCACCGCTTTTGGTGTGGGAAAAGGTGCTGGTCAGCGCCGAATTTGCTGAAACGACTCACGGGAAACAGGGCTGCATCACTTGTCACGGCGGACGTGAAGGTATCCTGACGAAAGCCGAGGCTCACGAAGGCATGGTCATTGATCCAACAATTGGTACGGCTACTGCTTGCAATGCGTGCCACCCCGATCAGGTGGAAAACGTACCAAGCAGCCTCCATACGACGCAGCAAGGATACTTCACTGCGTTCGAACGCCGTGGCGGCGATGCGGATTCAACGGAATTCCATGCTATGTTTGAGAACCGTTGCTCCGAGTGCCATTCCAGTTGTGGGCAGTGCCATGTCAGTCGCCCGATGTCGGTGGGCGGTGGCTTGACCCATGGGCATATGTTCAGAAAGCAGCCGTCACAGACCAATCAATGCACCGCTTGTCATGGCAGCCGGGTTGGTGACGAGTTCCGTGGCAAGAACGAGGGCATACCAGCCGACACGCATTACCTGGGCGGCATGAACTGCATGGACTGCCACACGGGCGTGGAACTTCACGGTGATGGCACGACGCCAGACCACCGCTTCGCCAACGATGCCGGCCCAGCTTGTATCGATTGCCACCCGACCGCGCAGTCAGCCGACTCCGAAGTACCGCACCACGCCATCCATGGCACCAGCGTGGCTTGCAACGTGTGCCACTCGGTCAGTTACAAGAACTGCTACTCGTGCCACGTGGAGCTAGACAGTCAAGGATTGCGCTTCCCGTCGGAGATGGACTTCCGCATCGGACGAAATCCTGAGAAAACCGACCGTCATCCATTCGAGTATGTCTTGCTGCGTCACATACCGATCGCCCCGGACACGTATGAGCCTTGGGGCTTGACGATGCCAGACTTCGCGGCGACGCCGACGTGGCGAATGGCGACGCCCCACAACATCCAACGCAACACGCCGCAGACCGAGAGCTGCGACAATTGCCATGGCAGCCTGGATCTGTACTTAACCACCGAATACGTCAATCAACTCATCGAAGACGGGTTGATGGATTCACAGGAAATCGAAGCTAACCAATCGGTCATAGTGACCGAGGTACCTGGAGGTTTGTAAAATGAAATCGAGAGCATTTGTATCCCTGACATGTGCGTGCTTGGCGGTTGTGCTCGCCGGATGCGAGACCACACCGACACCCACACCTGACGCGAAAGATCAATTTGAAGTTGTCCGCAAGGCGTTTGATGATTACCTGAGCAGTGACCCACCGGCTGCCACGATCGCCGCCAACGTGTTTGATTCGCTCAACGATGGTGATGAGACGACAACGCCATTCGTGGTGAGTGTGCGATCGGCTGAACATTATGCGATTGGTCACGTTCCCGGAGCGGTGAACATCCCATGGCGAACGGTGGCTGAAGAGGGCGCCCTTGACGCACTTCCCACCGATCAACCCATCGTGATCTACTGTTACACGGGTCACACTGGTGCCGTTGCCACCGCGGTCATCAATTCCATGGGTCACGAATGCGTGAACATGAAGTACGGCATGACCGCTTGGACACGTGATGAAGACGTTCGTGCGGCGTCACCGTTCAATGAGGAAACGAGCAGCGACTTCCCGACCGTGACCGATGTCCCGACGGAAATGACTTACGATCTGCCCACGCTGAACGTCACGACCTCAACCGACGATGCCGAGATTGTACGTGCGGCAGGCGAAACTTACCTATCAGCCGACACCGGTCCGATCATCACCGCCGAAGATTTGTTTGACCTCCTCAACGACGGCGATGAAACCAATGATCCATTCGTGATCAGCGTGCGTGCACCTGACGCTTATGCCCTCGGACACATCGAAGGCGCGATCAACATTCCGTGGAAGACCATCGCCCAGGAAGCGAATCTGATGCGTATTCCGTCGGATCGCGATATCGTGGTGTACTGCTACACAGGTCACACAGGCGGGCTGGCAACGACCGTACTTAATGGGCTGGGCTACAATGCCAAGAACATGAAATTTGGCATCGTGGCTTGGACCAAAGACGCTGACATTCGTGCGACATCCGCATTCGATGACGCCGTTGATTCAAACGATTTTGCGACGGAACCCTAAAATCGCCCCCATCACCAGTCGCGCGCCTCCCATCATCAGGCGCGCACCGTTGTTCTGACAACGGGCGGAGTTGCGCCACCCAGATACAACTCCGCCCGTGTCCCTTTATCTACCGACGCAGTTCAGACACGAAATATGCAGACGGGTACTGCAAACGCCCACCATATCCCATCGTACCCCTCAACTTTTCTAGTTTGGCTTTGATGAACCCCGCGCATCGTTCTGATTGCTTGACACCATCGCTCTTGGACCAGTATCTTGTTGGCGTTGGGGCAGATGTCCTAACACCCACCATGGCCGGCTTGATCGATCACGGATGATCAAGAGCAAGCAAATCGAACAGCTGGGAGAACGAGAGACCGGATTGGCGGAGTTCCGCTGCGCACGGGCGCGTCGGCTTACGCCATGAATACGCCGTTGACAGGAGGAGGTCTCTACCATGACTAGAAATTCAATCGCACTGACGCTATGTGTCGCATTATTCGCAACCGTACCCGTTTCCGCCGAATTGGTGATGCTGTCCGTGGCAGATAACGTTGGTTCAGGAATTGGCGGACTGACCAACATCGCAGACATCGATGTCGTTCAATACAACACGGTCGGCGATAGCGCTTCGATTATTTTGGAGCAAGCTGATTTCGACGCCGGTTCCGGTGACACCAACGCCCTCCACTATTTGCCCAGCGGCAACATCGTCATGTCGAACCTCTTCAATGCCCAAATAGCTGGCGTGGCATTCGAGGATGATGACTTGGTCGAATACAACCCCGACACGCATACGGCGACGCTGTTGTTCGATGGATCCACCCGTTTTGCCGCTACTGGAGAAGACATCGACGCGATCTACGTGCGTGAGAACGGCAACTTCGTCATGTCGACAATCGCAGATGCCGGCTTGGGTGGTCTGAATTTCACCGATGGTGACATTATCGATTACAACCCCACGACCAATTTGTCCACGCTGCTCGTCTCCGAAGCCGCCTTGTTCGACGATGGTGATGGTGATGTGGATGCGGTCCACGTGCTCGAGAATGGAAACCTCTTGATCAGTGCCCTCGACACCACTGAAACCGTCAGCGGAATCTCCTTCGCTGATGGCGATGTCTTCGAATACGATCCCATCAATGACACGGCCACGCTATACTTGAGCGAGAGCGTATTCACGAGCACCGGTTTGGCGAATGATATCGACGGATTTACGCTTGTACCCGAACCGGCAACATTTGGCCTTCTGTTGCTTTCGATGGGTTACGTGCTGCGTCGCCGCGCGGCATGAAAGGATTCTAAAATGATCAAACATTGTAACGGTCGTGGCGATCGGTGCGTGCGCCGATGGGCCTCACCAATTGCATGTTGCCTCGCGCTGCATGGTTTTCTTGGATTCGCAACAGCGCATGGCGCGCAGAAACTAGTCGAGACGATCGCGGGCAGCGATTTCGACATCGGGCAAACACCTGTTGTGCAAAATACCACCGGGACGACGGGCGATCCAATCACTGGCATTGGCTTCACCGCACTATGGACGTCTGTCGTCGCCGACGAGGAGAATGGCGTATACCCATGGTCAGTCGATCTGGGCGTTAACGTAACCGCTCCCGACGGCAGCACGATGCTGGAATGGGATCCGCTCGGAGGCGACGTTACCATTGCCGATTTTCCGTTGCAGGATTTCACCGATGGATTCCCGTCGGTATCAGGCGTTGGAAATTTCTCGTGGCAGTTCACAAATGATGGGGTCCCGTCGCCTTATGTTTCCGGGTTGCGCAATGTCAGCTATCACCTGTTAACGACGGTGCCCGATGTTGTGGAAGTCATCAATGGTTCGGTCGCCACAGGACCGAACTGGGATCGGCCATTCTTCATCGACGGCATCAGTGGACAGGGGCCGGTCATTTACGACGTGGTTCGCTTCGAAGTCAGCGAAGCCGGTGGCTACACGTTCCATAGCGTCGTGCCCAGTGGGAATAACTTCAACTTCCTGTACCAAAATGCTTTTGATCCCGAACAGCCGTTAGTCAACTTATTGGACTACGGGTTGGGCAATGGCTTCGCGCAGAACGGAACGCCGGCGGGTACATCGCTGATCGAGGTATTGTTGCAGGAGAACACGACGTACTACTACGTCACGTCGCAGTGGGCGTTCTTTAATCCGGGACAAACTTTTACGACGACGATCACTGGTCCGGCATTGATTTCGAAGTTGCCATTTGCCCAACAGGATTTCGATCAAGACGGTGATGTGGATGTCGCCGACCATGCCGTGTTTGCCGATTGCATGGATGGCCCGGGGGCGACGCCAACGCCAACCATCGATGACGTGGATGCGGCTGAATGCCTCAGCCACTTCGACGAAGATGCCGACAACGACGTTGACCTTGCCGACTTCGTTGGTATGCAGGCTGCGTTTACGGGATGATGAGTTGAGGCCGTAGGGGTAACCTTGTCAGAAGATCACAACCGTCGCGATCGCCGAAAGGTTCTCGCGGCGGTTATCTTATGGCTTCCATTGATCGTAAGTGTGATGCTCACCGGAATAGATGTCCCAATATGGATTCACTGTCCCACCCTCACCAGGATACCTCCAGTTGCCCACGAAGGGCGCAACGTGGCCATCCATGAATGCCATGTTCGTCTCGCCATCCAAAGCGATGTGTGGTAGCACCTGAAATCCTTGCGATAAGTGAGATTTGGCATTTCGAGGATTCGTCTTGTGAAACGGTGCTGAGGGAATTACGGTGAGATAGCTACTGATTTGAGGCGCAAACGTCCCCTGCCATCCGACCGTCGATCCACCTCGCGGCCCATTAGGAAGTCGCCGATACCACGCATCCGCCAGCGCCCACTCGGTGCTTGCATTGGGGATTGAATCGAGTCGTTTGGGCCACCAACTCAAGTCCGGTCGCTCGGGCGATGAGTCGCAGAAGAACCAAGCTCCAAAATAGTGGGGTGGATCGGTGTGAGTGGGCTCTGCAGACGGATTGGAGAGTGCGATCGGCCCCCAGGTATTGGACACGTAGTTAAACACGGGGGTCGAGTAGCAAGTACTGAGTCCGCCACCGAAATCACTATCCGGCGAGATCGTGGTGGCGGTTGGGCAGCGAAACAGTTCGTCGACCTCGACATTGGGTATGCTTGGGTCATAGGCCGCCGGTTCATTGGGCGTCAAATACGGACCAACATACCAAGACATCGATTTGTGTCGCTCTACCGCACCGCCCCCAGGTGAATCATTCCGCTGACGAAAGATCATCGGATGCATCGGCCCCGGAAGAACGCCTTCGTGTTCATCGCTGTAAGCAAGCACCGCTTGCATGCCGCGCTGAAGATTGCTCAAGCATTTGGTCGATTGGGCATCCTCACTGAGCGAACTGATCGCTGCCGACACAGCCACCAAACCGGCACTCATCACCGCAAGAACCACACCCACTTCAACCAACGTTAGTCCGCGTTGCTTTGCACTCATGGTCATATGCCCCTTAGCGAAGAACATCACCAAACAACTGTTGAAGTATCGCGGCATCGCGAAGATCCACCTTCGTATCAACGTTCAAATCCGGAGACTGACAACCCGGTTCGATCGATACCGCCGGCCCTTGTAGGCAATTGACGAAGAATGCAATGTCGCCATTGTCAACGTCGCCGTCACCATCCAGATCGAGACTGGCAGCATTACCGCCCTGAATCGAATAGCACTGCCATCGGCCAACATCCGACGGCGTGATGGTGCCGTCGCTGTCATAGTCGACGGCTTCGTCGTACTGCGGATCGCCAACCGACGAGCCCATCGCCGCGACAATAGCCGCAAAGTCTTCGGGCCCAATCAACCCATTGCCCGTCACATCGCCAAGTGGCCGCTGAAACAGCCGTCGTCGGTCGTGATCGTCAATATCCCCATCCCGGTCAACGTCAGCCGGACTGAGGCCCGTCGAGAATTCCCAGACCTTACCGCGTCTCACGCCATTGGAATTGACCGAATCGACGCGCCAGTAGTACCTGGTTGCCGGACTCACAGGCCCGCCGGCAAACGATTCCGTTGTCTCAGTTCCTTGATAGCGAAGTGCATCCGGCTGCAATCCCACGTACACCCGACTTTCGATTACTTCAGCCGGATTGGTCCACCCGAGTTGCAGGTTCGCCACCGAGCCAATGGTGTGATTCGGAGGGAATGGATTCGTTGCCTGCCCTGGAAGCGGTCCCGGTGCCAAATAGATATCGCCCCATTGTCCTTCGTCTTGCTCGCCATTCAGATCTTGCGAAAACAAGAAGTACTTCACCGAGTCCGCGAGCGTAATGTCCGTGTCTTTAAAAGCCATATCAAACCCGTACGTCCCCCCTGTCGCCATGTACCCTGGGGTTTTCTTGACCATAAACTCAACCCGCGGTCCGGGGCGATATGGCGAACTGCTTTCAGCATCCCAAGTCACAAAAGGAGCCACGTCGCCATCTCTAGTCCCTCTGGAATCAAACGATGCCTTGAAGCCATTCGCATCACCTTCACGAATAGGCGAGTCGCTGTTGTTCGTATCGAAGTACAATTCGATAATGTCTTCCCCGATAGTATCCGATCGATGGTCATCCGAAACTTGCACACTCACATGAATCCAAGAGTCGAAGTGCCCCAATGAGACCACGGCGCTCGTATCGTGTTTATCGGTCGGCAATCCTTCAACGATCGTGCCATGAAGGCCGTCCGAGGTCGCGTCAATTGCAATTCGCGTCCGGTCGTCTGGGGATGAGCTTAGCGGCACGGCAATCGGCGACAGAGGCGGCTCGGGCAGACCGGCTGGCACGATGGGGCCACCGCCACTCCCGGTGAAATCCGCATTGAAGAAATCGACATCGTCGGCATCAACGTCGCCATCCATATCGAAATCCGCTGGCTCAAACCCCAATGAAGCCAACCCCCAGTGATTCGACGAATCGAGATACGCCAAGGTCGATTGGACGGGCTCACTTGGCGTGACGTCATCCAAAGTCGTGTCGCCATCGCTGTGTCGTTTCATTGCGTAAAGGTGGCCATCTGGTGCATGATCGAGTTCGACCACTTTGGCACCATCGATCGAAGCCAACAAGGTTGAATTCCCGGTGCCCAGATCAATTTCGTATAGACTCTCGCCCGCTCCAAACAACCGACCATCAGCGGCAAACTCAATCGCATGAATGTCAGACACATCCGGAGTGGAAACGTAGGCGGCGATCACCTCACCACCGGTCGTATCCAATTCATACAATGCCGATTCCCCGAACGGGTCCCTCCGCGATTCCGACAGCAAGTAGATACGCCCGTCGGGCGCGACTGATAGTCCCGATGCCGAAATGGGTATCGGTTCTGCGTCCACATCGTTCGGCGTGATCACGACCAAAACACCGTGAACATCAGCGATTCCGTATCCGCTCTCATGCGTCAGAGCCAGCTCGGCATCGCCGTCCGCTTGAATCGACAGTTCAAGTTCGGCACTGACAATGTCCGGTTCTTCGATAATTTCGGTGACAACATCGCCGTATTGCCCTTGCTCCGAAATCGTTCCGCTTGCTTCAATCAGGGTCTCGCTAAAAACCTCGCCCCATCCGATAGGATATTCGGCTAATGTGACAGTAACGCTCAAATACCACATGAGCGGCCCAGCAACGGGACCGTCGGAATACTGGAACACGGCCACGCTGTCTTCGCATTCGGTAAACCAGAAGCGCTTTCCGGCAGAAAATCCGATTCCCCCCAAGTGCTGTGACGCCCCGGAGGCGAAATCAATTTCATGAAATTCGTCACCTGAGACGCCGAAGAGTTGCAAACCGTCCGTCGACGCATCCAGCGCTCGCCAAAATACGCCGCTATTGTGACCGAGATGAATAACAGGGCCGCCACAGTTCTGCAATTGCCCAAGATCGAATTGAGGACGCCCTTCGCCCGATAGAAATGTCGGAATCTGATTCGATCCAGCAAAGACCGACCCACCCGAAAACGCCGAACCACCAAAGAACACCGAACCGATTGCCCAAACACAACTCAAGACAGACAAGATTCGTAGTTTCGCGCCCGTTGAGTTGCCCCCATTTGGATTCACAGTTGGTACCTCTAAATCGAACCTTGGAAGTTTCTCTAGTTCAGTACGGCACCTACTAAGTTCGCGTACGTGACATGAATGCTCACGTGATTTGGAAAACTACAATTTCACACCTACTACCCTACCCGTGTGGCCGTGAGAAATAAAGGATTTTGACCGAAGGAAATTCATCGAAAAACTGGCAAGCCCGCGCCAGCAATGACTTGGGGCGTACATGGGCCGGGGGAGGCTGCTGGGCATGCAGGCGCTCGATGTCAGCATGCACAATCCAGTTGGGACGGTCTAAGAATTGAATCGGTTGGAGCGGTTGCGTGTCATCGACATGGTGGATCAGTGGTGCATGCACGGCGATTGGTGGATATTAGCTTTTGCAAGTAGCTGCTTATTCGGCAGGGGTTCCGTCTGCGTCGAGATTATCTACGTCCTCGATAGTCAATGCGCGCTCAATGTCGACCAGAATCTTCAGGGCACCGTCGACGCTGCCCATTCCGAGGATGAACGAATCGTCAACGCTTCCGCCCACTGCGGGCGCTGGCTTGATATCTGCTGCGGCTAAATCGAGCACTTCCAAGACGGAGTCAACGACGACACCCACTTCTCTGCCAATGTCGACGACAACGATGCAGGTTTCTTCGGTGTACGCCGCCTCGTCGAGTCCAAACTTCAGTCTGAGGTCAATAACGGGAATCACGTTTCCGCGCAGATTGATCACGCCCTTCATGAAATCGGGAGTGCATGGCACCTCTGTGATCTTCGAAATCCCATTGATTTCGCGAATTCTGCGAATATCAAGGCCATACTCTTCGTCGGCAAGACAGAACGTCAGATACTTTCCGCAAAGGCCGGCGGCCCGATTGGCGTCTTGTGGAGCGTCTTGAGTTGATTGCGCTGGTGCTGCAGTCATGATTTCGTGATCTCCTCAGATACTTCCCAGAGGTCGTGAGACTCGGGGACGGGAGGTTCCCAATAAAGGCACTCGGCGATACCAGGTCCGCCAACCAGCCACCCCCGCAGGCACGCTCAATCAAGCAAGGCCTTGCGGGGGCAGTTGTTGACTCTTACGCCGCAGTAATGATTCTGCGGTTGGCGGTCTAGAAATCTGACAGGTTGTCATCATCCATTGGGAAGAATTCGCTGTCGTTTGCACCCACGCCGACGGGCTGACGTTGCCGCGAAGGTGCCTGTCGATTGGTGGCTGGGCGTGCCGCATTTCTTGGTTGCCCAACGTTGGCACTACCTTCTTCCAGCTTGTACTGACTGATCATGTCGCGAAGACATGCGACTTGCGATGACATTTCTTCGGCGGCGGCAGCCAACTCCTCGGAGCCCGCAGCGTTTTGCTGAGTGACCGTGTTCATCTGAGTGACGGCCGTGTTCACCTGGTCAACGCCCTGCGCCTGTTCATCAGACGCCTTGGTGATACCATCCACCAAGTCCGACACCTTGTTGATCCGCTCGACGATCGAAGAAAGTGCTTTGCCGACGCTGGTTGCGACGGTCGTACCTTCCTGCGCTTTCTTCACTGATTCATCAATCAGACCAGTCGTTTCACCAGCCGCCTGTGCAGCCCGCTGGGCGAGATTGCGAACTTCGTCGGCGACAACTGCGAATCCCTTACCGTGTTCTCCGGCCCGAGCCGCTTCGACAGCCGCGTTCAATGCCAAGAGGTTGGTTTGGAATGCAATCTCTTCAATCACCTTGATGATCTTGCTGATTTTCTCGGATGAGCCGTTGATGTCAGACATCGCCTGGTTGAGATGCCCCATGGTCTGGTCGCCTTCATTGGCGGCGTCGCGGGCGGAACCTGACAACTCGTTGACCTGCGCCGCGTTGCTGGCATTGGTGCGGGTCATCGCTGCCATTTCCTCAAGCGATGAGGACGTCTCTTCCAAGGACGCGGCCTGCTCGCTGGCACCTTCCGACAACTGCTGACTGGATCCGGTCACTTGACTCGCACCGTCGTCAATCTGCTCGACCGCCGATGAAACCTGACGCATCGTATCGCAGATATTAGAAACGAGTTGATTGATGCTTTCGACCGATTCGCGGAACTCACCATCGAGTTTGCTGAAGTCCGCCCTCGCGGTAAGATCGCCATTTCGAGCCGATTTGATCAACTTTGCAATTTCTTCTCGTGCAAGGACTTGCATCGTCACATCCGTTGCGTACTTCACAACTTTAACGGGTTCACCTTCCTTGTTGAGAATTGGATTGTACGATGCTTGAATCCAAATCTCCTTCCCGCCTTTTCCTATACGCTTATATTCGCCGGATGAGAAATCACCTCGATTCAGCGCGTCCCAGAACGCCCGGTACTCGTGGCTCTGCCCATACGTCGTCTCGACGAACATGCGATGGTGTTGTCCGACGATTTCTTTAAGTGAATAGCCCACAGCATTGCAGAAATTCTCATTGGCATCGCGAATCGTACCGTCCATTTCGAATTCGATCACGGCTTGTGAGCGACCAATCGCATCCAATTTCCCTGCGTTGTCTTGTGCAAGCTCTTCAAGCTTGATCTTCTCAGCATCAATGAAATCCCAAGTGACCATAGTGCCCTGGACGTTACCGCTCTCGTCGTAGACAGCATTAACCATCAGTTCAAGCTTGTTATCACCCAACTGGATGGGAGCTTTGTGTGGAAGATTCGCCGGATTGCTTAAGATTCCGCGCTGTACTGCCGGATTCTTGTGATACACATCGATGTTGCTTCCAACGATCTGGTCGATCGGAACAGGAAGCAAGTGTGCCAGCGGCGTCAGATTCTTGATCGTTGCGGGGTTCACGTACGTGATGTTGAAGTCAGTGTCAGCGAGAATAATATTCGCTGGCGTGTCTTCAATCATCCGCTGAAACGGAAACTTGGACTTGCTGCTCTTGCTCGCCGTGCTCTTCTTCTTGCTCTTGGTCTGTTTCGCCATTGAATTCTCTCTCTTCGCTAATGGGTGAACTGGCAACGGCCGAGCCACCGCTATCCCTAAATCTGTGTCACTGCCCCAACGACATGGATTGACCATGACCGCATCAAATCAGATGCGACAAAGCGTCTCGGGCTTAACGACGCGACTCATGTTGATATGCGCACGCCACCGAGAAGTACAGAAACCAAATCTCACGACAACCAAAGAATCTAGTCCGGCGTGACGCAGGGAGGTCCAATGAAAGCGGACAAAACTGATCTGAGCGGTTGGAATTCCAAATCCAGCACCCAATTCCACGTACACGCGACTTCGGATTCTCGCGATCCTACTCTGGTTAAGTCATCTTTCGGTACATGACGAAGGGGTGATGAGTAATAAATCAAGGAGAGTTTGACGGTTCGGGTTACGATTGACGGCGACCCCCGATAACGCTTCGACGCAATGACGCCCTGCCGAAACGTTATCGGGACCCACCTTCAAATCAAGGGGTGACGGTCATTGAATAAAGCTCGGAAATGTCCACGATCAGCGCGAACTTTCAGTGTCAGGTGGCGACACTTTGATAGATAATCGAAGGCCAGACGCCCAGCAATGGCCACACATTCAGCGCCGGCTCGTGCCTTTGAAGCGATCAGCAACCCGAGTTGAACACGACGTTGTCCAACCCGCCGGTATCGTTTCCATTTCTGTATTCACCGCGAATTTGAAGATCTTCGATGGTGCCCAGCACCGCCCGAATCACCGATTCAGACGCCGGCGAGTCGTCGTCGAGCATCCACCCGGATGAGGCGTTTAGCGCGATGGAGTAAGGCGTCCAATCAGTGCCCGGGTTCATCGCCGTGTCGAACCAGATTAACGTACCGCCATCACCGATGAGGATGACATCGCGCCTGTCGAGCCCGAAATCGGTCGCCGATTGCTTCAAGTCGAACGTTAGCGAATTCCCGTACGCGTCCGCAAAGTTGCCACGGAATTTGGCGGGAGCCTTCCAATACCAGATGCCGCCCAGCGCATCGTCGTCGGCTGAGATGTGGGCACCGGGATTGCCATCGTTGATGATGTAATCTGGATCAGCCCGCCCACCTTCGGCATCACCCAGAAGCGTCCAGCCCTCATCGCCAGTTTCAAAAGTGCTGGTCGCCGTGCAGGCCATCGCGCCACTGTCATCGACGACGCAATCCGGATCAGGGTCCAACTCCGAACAATTCTCGTTGCAGAAACCGTCGTCCGAGCAATCTTCCTCACAATCAGGATCGGGATTCTCTGCGGTGCAATTGTCGTTGCATTCGCCGTCTGCCGAGCAATCTTCGGTCGCGCCGTCTTCGCAGTCCGGATCTTCCCCGGTATCACAAAGCGGATCGCAAACGCCGTCTGCATCGCAGTCAGCCACCGGGATCGAAACGCCCGTACAATCACCCACGATCGAAGGCGAACCTGACGGCCCTTCAAACGTCATCGCAGCCACATACTGGGACGCATAAGTCGCATCCGGATCAGCCGCGTCGCGAAACGCCACATACGTCGCGTCAGACGGCAACAGGAGCGAAATACAAGATATCGTTCGTGATGAATCCACCGACAAGGTCACCGCGTACTCGCGACCATCGTATTCAAAGGCGGAGTCAATCGTCGTGGGGAACGTGTACAGCGTCGTCGCCAAGCTGTGCGGAACTGGCATGTTTTCCGGTCGATCGTATGACCATTCTGCCGTGTTTCCGCCAAGCGAGAAGTCCAAGGTGGTGGGTGCGCCGCCCTCTGCGTAGAAGACCGTAAGCGTTCCCATGTCAACGCCGCTGGGAAGGTCGGCAACGAATGAACTGTGGACGGCCATGTAGATCGTATTGACCGAGTCGAGCCCAAGGTCCGTCAGATCCACGCTCAGCGTGGTCGATTCGACGAGGGGGTACGGGGTCATGGGCGTTTGGTCGTAAAGCACCCCGACGACGCCGTAATCCACACCACCGATGGTCGAAGTGACCGGTGCGACGGTTGCAAACCCGAGGAAGCTATCGACGGGCACCTGAATGATCGTGCCATCGGGCACGGAATCATCATCGTCGTCTGAACCCGAACCTGAATCGGATTGCGTAGCCACGCAGATCAAGTTCGCGCCATCCCATGACACGTCGGCTTGATAATCTGCACTTTCGATCCCCATGCAGATCGCCGTATCCAATACGACTCCATTGCGACCCGCCCGGATCGTGATGTCTTGCCCATCAGCGCCATCGATGGTGACATTGCGACTCGCGCCAGGCGTCAGCCGGTTGACGGCGGGATCAAACGTCTCGTCTGGCGTCAAAATATGAATATTCTCAAACGCATCGTCGTTGGAGAACGTAAACGCCCCGCTTGAGGATCCACTGCTCCCACCAAATGCAATGTCGAAGCCGTCAATGGTAATAAGCGCGTCGAAGTCTGTGGTGATGGAAACGCAGATGGTTACATCGTTGGCAACAAGTACTTCTAGCGCCTGCGCACTGATGTCATACTCTTCTTCAAGAATCGCCACGATGCCCGTGTTGTATGTGAAGTCATATTCGGAAAGCAGTATCGCCGAGTCGCACAATTCCGCGTCCTGGCCTGCCGCGACGGTGAAACGAATGTTGCCTGAACCATTAAGCGGTAGCGCTCGGGCTGAGCGGATGGCTTTGCTCAAAGTTCGACCGACACCAACTTGCGTGCTGGCAAGGCGCATCGTACCACTGGGCGGCGTACTCGCCGGTGCTTCATCAAACAGTCTGAACCCAACAGGAATCTGCAACGGCTGATTGGCCGTCACTTCGACATTGCGGATATCTCCGAGGCTAAAAGAAAACGTCTGCCCAAGAATTTCAAAACTCCCAAAGAACCCACCGCCAGGCCCCGGTTGAACACTGAGATTGCATCCAGCCCCGATAAGACCGACTGTCGAAGCGAATCCGGCCACGCAGACAATGAGTAATGTCTTCCGCATCTTGAGTACTCCTCTAAGCGAGTTGAAGTGAAGAACTCATTGTATCACCAACGATTCCGAGTCATCAACCCTGCATCCTGTTGTCCACACCAACTTAGCGGTTTTCTTAACCTGGACGGGGATTGCTGCAATCGCCAGTTCGAGCTATCACGCGAGTTGCGAGTTGTCCGCCAATACATACGTCGCCATGGTTTTGGCGATCGACGCAGCCGGCACGTCAACACTTCAAGCACCAACCCGATTCGAGCTCGACCCGACGGAATCCCGTCTATCCTCGCTGAATCCAGTCAATTCTGCCTGATTCCCCACCTGCCTGAAAGGTCTTGGGCAGTTTTGCCCAATAGCCCTCTGTCAGAACGACAAGCAGGTTCATGGTGAACCCGCAGAACAAAACAAAATCAGGATTCACAAAAGGAGCTCCCCATGTTTCTTCAATCAGGCAAGGTTCGTAAGTTGTGTTTGGGCGTCGTTTCAGCCCTGGGTATGTCGGCATCAGTCGCTCTCGCCGGTCCGGAAATTGAAGTCAAGGCAATCATCACGGACGCCAACGGCGTTCAATTCGAAGTCACGCTTCCCGAAGGCGCTGGTCAGACGCAGGACCTGACCGAGATGTTCATTGGTAATGAGCAGACCGTCACGTTTTTCATCAGCAACACTGGCGATGAAGAGTTGGTCCTCGATACACCGGAATCCGTGTCGCTCGTTTCGGGTGCGCTTGATGGTTACTCGTTGATCAATCAGCCCCCCGCTCCCACAATCGGTCCAGGTGGTTCGCGTCTCTTCCGCATGAGGGTACTCCCCCAGCGCACCGGATTCGTCACCGCGACGATGTTCATCTTCGGTAACGCCGAAAACACCCAAAGCGCAGACGGAACGTTCCGCTGCGACTTCCGCACGTCGGTCCTCGAAGAAGAAGTCGAAGTCGAAATCACCGACTGCAACTTCAACAACGTAGAAGATGCCGACGACATCGCCGATGGCGACTCGGAAGATTGCAACTTCAACAACGTTCCGGACGAGTGCGAGGTTGACGAAGACGGTGACGGTTGGATCAACGCCTGTGACAATTGCGTCGAAACGGCCAACGCCGACCAACTCGATAGCAATGGCAACGGTGTGGGTGATGCGTGCGACATCGAAATCTGCGAGATCGACGCAGTGGTCTGCGGTGTCGATGGCGTCACCTATCAGAACAGTTGCGAAGCCACCGTTGCGGGTACGACCGTCGATTACATCGGCGAGTGCGAAGAAGAACTCGTTTGCCCGGACGTCTACGAACCGGTCTGCGGAATGGACGGCCACACATACAGCAGCTCGTGCCACGCCGATCTAGCCGGTATGACCGTCGACTATGACGGTGAGTGCGACGAGGAAGACGAAGAATTCGAATGCACCACCGACTTCGAGCCGGTCTGCGGCACCGACGGTAAAACGTACAGCAACAGTTGCTTCGCCGGCAACGCTGGTGTCTCAGTTGCCCACGAAGGCCAGTGCGAAATCGATGACCAGGACGACAACAATGACCCTGGCGTCGAGGTCGATGACGACGAGAACCAGAACAACGACGAGAACGATGACCTCGATAACGAAGACGAGAACAACAATCAGGATCAGCAGGAAGATCAGGACAACGACGACGAGCAGAAACAGGACGAAGACAACAACGGATTCTGCGGTGCGGGCTCGATCGGAATGA
>BQJS01000013.1 GCA_021604825.1 Phycisphaerae bacterium
CACAGCCCTGACTGAAAACATCTGCGGATGTGGATGCAACGGGCAAGGCGGAAGCGTCCTCGGTGTGGGATGTTCAGATCCGTATTGCTGCGGGCTCAACGGTCAGCAGTCGGGACTCGGACCGCGCTCGGAAGTCAACGCACACACGGGTTTGTTCAACTATCCGTTTACCCACGGCGACCAAGGTTCGACGGGTGATTCAACGTACAAGCGTCTTCAAGTTCCGATCACTGACCTCGATCCCGCACAAGATGGCGGTGGAACTTACTTCGTCGAGGGTCACTACGTGACACAGGACGATTCAGCCGGCGGCAATCAGGACAACAACGCGTCGTATCGCCAGGTCAACGTATCAGGCGGCGGTAGCAGTTGGTCAATTTCGCTGGCGTCATCTACCCAGCGCGAGCAACCCGGTATTCGGGCTTGGCAGGACAACGATGCAGCCGTCGTCGAGACTGACGTTCGTATTCCTGGCGAAGGTCTGGTTATTCTCGCCGCGAAAGCGACGGATCTGGGCGGTGGCATTTGGCATTACGAATACGCGGTTCAGAACCTCAACTCCGATCGCTCCATCGGTTCGTTCACGGTGCCGATTAATCCGAGCGCGATCGTCACCAACATTGGCTTCAGAGATGTCGACTACCACAGCGGCGAACCTTACAGCGATGTGGATTGGCCGGGGTCAAAGGTTGGCGGTGATGTGACGTGGGCGACGGAAGACTTCGCGACCAATGCCGATGCGAACGCGATTCGCTGGGGTACGATGTACAACTTCCGCTTCGACGCCAACGTACCGCCGCAAGCGACCACGGTGACGCTCGGCATCTTCAAGCCGGGTAGCCCCAACAGCGTGACGGCTGCTACGACCGGACCGTCAACGGGCCCGCAGGATTGCAACTCCAACGGCGTCGAAGATTCAACCGACGTCGCCGGTGGCACCAGCGACGACTGCAACAACAACGGTATACCGGATGAGTGCGAGACGTTTGCCGATGTGCCATTGACGACCATCGAAATCGCCTCAGGCTTGGCCACTCCGGTCGGTGTGTTTGGCGATCCGACCGATGCGACGCGTATGTTCGTGATTGAGCAGAACTCAGGACAGATCAAAATTCTGGAAGGCGGCTCGGTACTGGGTACGCCATTCTTGAATATCAGTGGGTTGTTGAGCATCGGTGGCGAACGCGGTCTCCTTGGAATGGCCTTCCATCCGGATTACGCGAACAACGGTCACTTCTTCCTCAACTACACCAATACGGGAGGCAACACGGTTGTCGCGCGGTACACCGTTTCGGGCGATCCGAACGTTGCCGACGCTGGCAGTGGCGTCATCATTAAGACCATCAATCAGGATTTCTCGAACCACAATGGTGGTGGTATCGCCTTCGGTCCTGATGGCATGCTGTACGTCGCACTTGGCGATGGCGGATCGGGCGACGACCCGAACAACCGTGCTCAAGACTTGACTTCAATGTTGGGCAAGATGCTGCGATTGGATGTTGATGCAGCGTCGCCATACATCCCCGTCGACAATCCCTTCGTCGACGGACCGGGGGGCAACGCCGACGAAATTTGGGATTACGGTCTCCGCAATCCGTGGCGTTTCACTTTCGACCGCGATACCGGTGACATGTATATCGCCGACGTTGGTCAGGACGCTCGCGAAGAAATTAACTTCGAGCCAGCCGGTTCGCCGGGTGGAATCAACTATGGTTGGGATTGTCGCGAAGGATTGATCGCAACGCCGACCAACAATGGCGGTTATGGTTGTGTCGCCAGCGATCCGACATTGACCGATCCGATCTTCGACGTGCTGCATAGCGGCGATCCGGATCATCCGGGCTTTATCTGCAGTATCATCGGTGGCTATGTCTATCGCGGTTGCGCGATGCCGGCGCTCCAAGGCACCTACTTCTACGGCGACTTCTGCGGCAACTGGATCTTTAGTCTGCGATATGACGGCTCGACGATTTCCGATCGGCAGAATCGAACAGCCGCGTTGGGGTCGATCAGTTCACCAGTCGCTTTCGGCGAAGATGCTGACGGCGAGTTGTATATCGTTAGCACCGGCGGAAGTGTCTACAAGATTGTTCCCGACACCGGAATCGTCTGTGGTAACAACATTGTCGAAACCGGCGAGGAATGCGATGACGGCAACACCACGCCTGGAGATGGTTGTGATGAGAACTGCCAGTTTGAGGGCGTCTGCGGTGACGGCAACCTCGACGGTGGTGAAGGTTGCGACGATGGCAACAACACGCCTGGTGATGGTTGCGATGAGAATTGCCAAGTCGAAACGGCTGACGATTGCTCAAACGCGCCGCCGATTGCCGAAGGCGTTCACCAGTTCAGCACGGTTGGTGCGACGACGGATGGACCGGCGCACCCGGGAACGTGTACTGTGGAGAGCGATGGCGGACAGACCTATCACGACATCTGGTTCGAGTACACCCCCGACTGCTCCGGTACGTTGACGGTTAGCACGTGTGACACGGTCAACTACGACAGCGACTTGGTGATCTACGACAACACCGATTGTGGCAACCTTAGCTTCCTCGCGTGCAACGACGACGGCGCTGGTTGTGGCGGTTTTTCGTCGCTGCTGACGGCACCGGTTGTCGCGGGCAACTCGTACCTGATCCGCATCGGCGGCTGGAACAATGGCGACCAGGGATCAGGCACGGTGAGCATCTCCAACGACGGCGGACCTTGCACCGTTTGCGGTGACGGAGTCGTTGAAGGAAATGAAGAATGTGACCCGCCCGATGGCGTGACGTGCGATGCCAGTTGTCAGGAAATCGTGTGTGAGGACGTGCTCTTCGCCGACGATTTTGAAAACGGCAATGCAGCCGGTTGGAATTTGTTTGCTCCCGATTCGACGGCGTCCACGGGTAACGGCGTGATTGGCGATCCGGTTGGTACATCGAATGGTGGCGATCCAGCCCAGCCGGAGGACGCCTTTGCGGGCAGCGGTTGCTTGTTCACTGGGCAGAACCCGGGCGGTTCGATCGGAACCGACGACATCGACGCTGGCGTGGTGTATCTCGAATCACCGACGATTGACCTGAGCGGTGAAACCGAAGCAGAGTTATCATTTGTGCGTTGGTACTATCTGCGCGATCTCGGTGCCGATAGCGGTGACTTCTACGTCGCTGAAGCTTCGGACAACAATGGTTCGTCGTGGGTCGAACTCGAATCGATCGACAATCAGTCCGACGCCAACACGTGGACAACTCGATCGTTTGATCTCGAAAGCTTCATCAGCCTGACGTCCACGGTGAAGTTCCGCTTCGGTGCGGCTGACGGCGCGACCGTTGGCAGCATCGTTGAACTGGCGATCGACAATGTCGAGGTGACCACGCCATGCGGACTCGATGCCGACTGCAACTCCAACGGCATCGAAGACGCCGACGAGATTGCCGGTGGTTCGGCTGAAGATTGCAACGCGAACAACGTGCCCGACGAGTGCGACATCGAAGGTCCGACCAGCAGCGATTGTGACGGCGGTCCGGTTGGCATTCCAGCCGAGGGCCAACTCATTCTGGAGAACACGTGTGCGGGTTGCCACGGACCGACGGGTACGGGTGGCGGATCGTTGCCAGGTCCGAACATTCGCAACCGTTCGCGCGTCTTTATCTGGAACAGGTTGTTGCCGCCCACCAATCACCCGGGCGGTGCGCATCCGGAATACACGCAGCAGGACTTTGCGAACATCGAGGCGTTCCTGTCGGATACCGGCGGTCGTGGCCGTCCCGACCTCATCCCCGATGAGTGCCAGACGCTCGACGATTGCGATGGGCAAAATGGTAGCGATGGTTGCGATCTCGATGCCGGCTTGCAGGATGACCTTGATTTCGACGGCGTTCCGGATGACTGCGTGGCTTGTGCGACGACGTTTGGTGATGGCGATAGCGATTGCGACATCGACCTGGCTGACTACATGTTGATGCAGCAGTGCTTCACCGACGACATCGGATCAGGCACGCCGGTGTACGCAAGCGGCTGCGAGTGCTTCGATGCCGATGAAGACGGCGACGTCGATGTGAATGACTACAGCGCCTACGAAGCGATGGTTGGCCCCGACGGTCAGATCGCCGGCTGCCAGATTCCATAGGTAACGCACAGTAGGCCGTACTTTTTCAGCAACAAGAACTCAATCGCCGCCGTCCACGTAAAAGTGTGACGGCGGCTTTTTTATTGAAACCAACGTACAACGAGTATCATCAAGTAGGGTGGGCCGTGCCCACCGCCGTTCGAATGCGTAACGACTTGGTGGGCACGGCCCACCCTACGGGCTACCTCAATGCAATCGGACCTTGCAAGTATGGAACTGGATCAGCTTGAGGAATCTCCTGAGCCCGTTCTCGTTAAAGAAGAGCGATGGTCGGTCGCGGCTAGCTTTATCGTCGCAATCGTTGCGTTGTGGCCGCTTGCCTATCCGATTATCTTCGTTTCCTTTTTGATTGTCAGTGTGATTCTCTATCCGATTTTGAATTGGATACTTCAGGTCAAGAGACCTCAGAATGAGCTCATATTCGTTAGCGGAGCGGCCGTTTCGGTTTTTCTTGCATACTTGGTCGGGAAGCGGATTTACCTCGCGTGTCGCTGGAAAACAGTTGAGTACGACGGGAGCTATTGCATTCGATGTCAGTATGACCTGACCGGCAACGAAAGCGGCATCTGTCCGGAATGTGGAACGTCGATCCCGGCAGTCAGTGCGTAGGGTGGGCCGTGCCGACCGCAGAATAAATGAGGGCTTGCGAAGTTCGATCAATGCAACCGGAATCCAACATTCAAGCGGAACCGTTATTCGACGAACCATCGGAGATCGAATCCTACAAGCAAGAGCGTTGGCCACCTGCTGAGTCGTTGATCTTTGCGATCGTTGGATTTTGCACCATCGGTATCTTGACCGGCTTACTTGTTGTATCGCTAGTTCTTTACGCCATTGATCTGATCTGGGTCAGGATGCTCATGCAGGTCCCGCCCGCGAACAAGTTCCTGGGAATGGGGGCAATCTTGATTTTGGCGATTGTGGCGTACTTGGTGGCGCGAAGGATCTACATCAGAAGTCGCTGGACGATCGTCATTCACGTTGCGCCGAAGTGCTATCATTGTCGCTACGACTTGACCGGCAACGAAAGCGGCATCTGTCCCGAATGTGGAACGACGATCCCGGCCGCCCACCCTACCAGGTCGTTTGAATTGGAATGAATCGATTGGGTTGAATTCGACATGCCCAGAACCAACGTCATCGTGCGGAAATCGAGGCTGTCGTCGTTTCTCGTCGTGCTCATTTTGCTGCCGATTTTCTGGTTGCTGGTGAGGACGGTGGTTCTCATGGTGTCGGTGGCTGCAATCGCGTTGTTGTCGATGGTTTGGCCAGGGCTGCTCGACTTCGACCGGGTGACTCTTGAGACATTCACCTTCGTCGTCACGACGGTACTGGTGGGCATTTGCCTCGTGATCTTCTTCTGCGACTTTCGCCGCCAACCCATCACGCCCGACGGCCGTTACTGCGCGGCATGTGGATATGACCTCACCGGGAACACCTCTGGCATCTGCCCGGAATGCGGAGACTCGGTATGAGGCGGCCATTCTTCATCCGGCGGGTTCTTATGCGAATCGGCATTGCGTTGTCTGTTGCGCTGGCGGTGTGTTGGATCGTGGCCAGAGTTTCGATGGTCATGTATGGCGCGAGTCGCTTCCACGTGTTTCTGCGGCATGGCGGATTGGAGTATTACTTCCACGGCGAAACCGAGGCATCCGGTCTCACGATTCGCAAGCCATCGTACGGTGTTTGGACACGTTGGCCGTCTTACAAGAAAGGCAGCGGCTACACGAAGATTCCGTTCTGGATTCTATTCGTACCATCGATTCTGATCACAATTTGGCTGTGGCGCACAAGCAGAATTCTTCCCGGGAAATGCTGGAACTGCCGCTATGACCTGACCGGCAACGTGAGCGGCACCTGTCCCGAATGTGGAACGCCGATTGTGGCAAGCAGCTCGTAGGGTGGGCCGTGCCCACCATGTCATCACGCGCGCACACGGCGGTGGGCACGGCCCACCCTACGTGGTTAGGCAGGTTGGGTTTCGGTAGGCGTCGTTGCGTAGCATGGGTTCGTTTCCGGGGCGGTTTAGGGTGATGGTTCGGCGTAGTAGCGATTGGGCCCAGTGGACGGCTGACGCTGCGCTGGGGCGGGCTTGCATGGCCTCGCGGAAGTAGCCCATCGCGGGGCCGTACTCGTTGGCTTTGTAGCTTTCGTAGCCGAGTTGGCGGCAGGTGTTGGCCAACTGTTGGCTTACTTCTTGCGACTGCGCTTCGGTTAGGTTGGGGAACCGGTCGAAGATGGTTTTGAGCAGGCGGCGATGATAAATGGTGTTGCGCGTCCTCGAGGTTCGCGAGAGGCTGCCATCGACGTAGTGGTGCAGGCAGAGCGGCTCATCGACGTAACCGGTCGGACAACGGTTGGCGATTTCGAGATAGAACATCCATTCGCAGCCGTAAAGATCGTGTTCGAGGAAGCGGATGTCGTCGGCTAACACGTCGCGGCGAACCATGCCGACGATGGTGGCGACGAAGTATTCCTTCAGCAAATACGAGAAGAAGTCCGGCGTGCAAACGTGGAGGTTCGGCGCGATTTCATCGGTCGGGACCGTGCGGGCGATTTTGGATTTCGTGTCGAACATGCTCGCTTCGAAGTTGCCGCTCAAGTCGACGTACGAATAGTCGCCATACACGAATCCGAGTGACGGCTGGCGTTCAAACAATTCCATTTGCCGTTCGAGCTTGGTGGGTAGGAATTCATCGTCCGAATCGAGCAGGGCGACGAACTCCCCTCGGGCGGCATCGATGCCGGTGTTCCGCGCGATGCAGCAACCGGCATTGTCCTGCTCGATGAATACGATCTGGTCGCCCAACAGCTTGCGGTAGCTTTCCACCAACTCGGCTGTCCCGTCACCCGATTTGCCATCGACGATGATCAGTTCCCAGTCGGTGTATGTTTGCGCAATGACGGAGTCGATCATTCGCCCCAGGTATTGGGCGCGCTTGTAAGTGGGCACGACGACGGAAACGGTGGGCACAGTAAGGCTCCAATGTAGGGTCCGCTGTGCGGACCTTTAAAACTCAATCGGCATTTAATTAGACGGCGCGAGATGCACGGAGCGGTCCGCACAGCGGACCCTACACGCGATACTCAAGCGGCGCGAACAGTTCGGTATGTTCGCGCATGAAACCGATTGTCTCGGTCAAGCCTTCTTTCAGCGAAACCATTGGCGACCAGCCCAGTACCGTTCGCGCCAGTGTGCTGTCGCAGCGTAGCTCGTTGACTTCGCTCTTTTGCGGGCGAATCCGCTGCGATTCACTGACGTAGGAGCCGCCACCGGTTAGTTCGCAAATGATGTCGGTCAGTTCACCGATGGAAATCGACTTGCCGTTCCCGATGTTGAACGTTTGGCCGATGGCTTCGTCGCATTGAGCGGCAGCGATGAATCCTCGGGCGGTATCGGTGACGAACGTAAAGTCGCGGCGCGGTGAAGGGTCGCCGATATGCACGGGATCTTTTCCGGCGATGCGTTGGGCGATGATCGTCGGGATGATCGCCCGGTCGGATTGACGCGGCCCAAACACGTTGAAAGGTCGCACGGTCACCACGGGCAGATCAAAACTACACGCATAGCTTTCGGCGAGCTTGTCGGCGCCGAGTTTGGTGGCTGAGTAAGGCGATTGGCCGACGAGCGGGTGCTTCTCATCCATCGGTGTATACTGCGCCGAGCCGAACGTTTCCGATGTCGATGTGTGGACGAGGCGTTCGACGTTGAGAAACCGGCAGGCTTGCAAGACGTTGAGCGTCCCGTTGATGTTGGTTTGTACGTACGACAACGGTGCGACGTAAGAATAAGGTATGCCGATCAATGCGGACAAATGGAAGACCACCGACACCCCGTCCATGACGTTCATCACCGAGTCGCGATCGGTCACATCGCCCCAGACGATTTCAATCTCATCGCGAATGTACTGATCGACATAGTCGAGATTGCCGCAGCTGGGCATGCTCTTGTAGTTGGCCAACACCCGCACGCTGCAGCCGCTTTCGACGAGCATTTCAGCGAGGTGCGAACCGATGAACCCGGTTCCGCCGGTGATGAGTACGCGTTTGCCTGCGAGTTTCATGCGCCGACTCCTTGTGCTGGTCTGGCTTCTTCAGGTGATTCTTGTTTCGGTTGCAATAGTGTGGCCGGGTCGATTCCGAGAAACGATTTTCGTTTCGATGCGAACAGTTCGTTGGCCCGTTCCAGGTCGCTCGGTGTGCCGATGTCCAACCACATGCCGTCGTGGCGGTAAGAGTTGACCGTCATGTTGCGTTCCAACATCGTCAAGACCAACTCGTCCATGCCAAAGGGCACGCCGGCTGGTATGAGGTCGAGGACGTCGCGGTCCATCGCATATGCACCGAGCGAAATCGTCAGCGGGATGGTTGGTTTCTCGCGAAACGCTGAAACACACCCGGCTGCGTCGATGTCGAGGACGCCGTCGCCGATTTTTAGTTTCTTTCGAAACGTGCCAAGCGTCAGCAACTCGCCGGATTGCTTGTGGTTCTCGAGGAGCGTTCGGTAGTTCAGGTCGGTGAGGATGTCGCCGTTCATCACGAGAAACGATTGCGGCAGTTCGTCGGCTACGAGATGCAGCGGACCAACGGTGCCCATCGGTCGGTTCTCTTTGCAGTAGGTGATATCAACGCCAAGCGATTTGCCTGTGCCGAAATAGGATCGCAGCAATCCATCGCGATAGTTCGTCGCAAAGATCAGCCGTTTCAATCCAAGTGAGCGAAGCTGCTTGACGAGCAGTTCGAGGATGGGCACATCGCCCACCGGCATCAGCGGTTTGGGCAGGACGGTTGTATAGGGCCGAAGGCGGCTTCCCTGCCCGCCCGCTAGAATGACGACACAGTCGTTCATTGAGAGGAAAATCCGTTTTCCAATGCGAAGTTTTTCGGGCCGTCTTTGCGAAAGACGAAGACCGTTATCGGCACTTTCGGATGTTTTTGAGGGCGTCTGAAGGTATGCGTGGACGGATTCGACTTGCAGCGAGCGGTTCAGTTAGAAATGACATCATTGGCCAAATCTGAGTCGTCGTTCGGTGGGTGGCGGTCAATCCAAAGGGGCGTTATGCCGATTTATTGTTATCGGAACTGTCTTTTCTCGGACCCTGCGGATGTAGGTCTATGGTTGTTCGCTGCGCGCCGCGTCATGCGGTGGCATCAGTCAATTCGATCGACGGGCAGGCTTGCGGTGAACTCGTCAGTACTGCCGGCCCAGATGCTAGCCCCCGCGCGCTTGGGCGGTTGGTGGCTTGGGTTTTTACGCCATCACCGCGCGCATTTCTTGGTGGCCTCTGCGCCACTTTTTGTTTGGGCGTCTTGGGGATGTTTGCGTTTTCGTTGTACGTGAACCCGTGGGGTGATTTCGGCAAGACGGGATTCCACCGACTGTACAACGCCCGGTTGGCCAAGGCCGATTTTCTTGACGCGATGCCTCGTCGCGATTTGCCTGAAGTCGTGGTGATGGGTTCGTCCAACACCATGCAGTATCGCCCCGCGACGATTGAACGGCTGACGGGAAAGCGTGCGTTCAACTTTGGTGTGTTCTGGGGGCGGGCTGAGGATTTTCTTTGTATCACCCGGCATGTCGTAGATGACCTGGATCACAAACCATCGCTGATGATCATTGGCATTGATACATGGAGCTTTGCCCCGGCGATCAATGAGCATCCTGTGTTTCCGGGGATTCGACGCCGGCTCTTGAACGCACCGCAATTGTCAAAGCACTTGCACAACGCCGGTTGGGTGAAGCGGCAGTGGGCGAATTTTATTGATTCGCTTTCGCGTCAACAATTGGCGCTGTCGTGGAAACTCTTTTGGGACGATCGTTACAGCCGAACCGTCGCGCCGCCATTGGAATCATCCGAGTGGTTCGAGACGGATGGGACACGCGTTCGATATCTTTCAGACGGAGGCAATATCTTCGAGGCGGTTGAGGCGGGGACGTATCCCATCTCCGAAGAGATTCGACAGGCCATCGCTGAAACGACGTCTGAAAAATCCACGTATCGATTCGTCGATCAATTCCCCATGTACGACTTCGCCGATATGGATCAGGGGAAGATCGACTACATGACGGAGATGCTCGAAGTCTGCGAACGCGAAAAGATCCAAGTCGTGTTCATCATCAATCCCGTACACCCACTGCTCTATCAAGAATTGATAGCCCACACACGGCATCCGCAGAATCTGAAGAATCTTAAGACGATGCTCGGTCAGTTTGCGCAGCGTTACTCGGTCGTCTCAGGCATCTTTGACGCATCCGACGTCGCAAAATTCGGTGGCGATCCCGAAGGGTTCTTCGATCCCATGCACCCAGCCACCCGCAATTGCGACTTGATTTTGGAACGCGTGGCCGCCGAGGGTCACCTGAATTGATCTTCCCCAGTTACATTTTTATCCTCGCGTTCCTTCCGATCATGCTGTCGGGTTGGTACCTGATACGTTCGTACCGCTTGAAGCTCGCATTCCTTACGGCGATGAGTTACGTCTTCTACGGTTGGCTTGACTACCGTTTCGTCGCATTGATGTTGGCCTCCACGCTGCTGGACTACTGTTGCGGACAAAAGATAGCGCAGGCCCACGCGCCGATCGTTCGCAAGCGCTGGCTGATCTGTTCGATCGCAGGCAACCTCAGCTCGCTCGGATTCTTCAAGTACTACGGTTTCTTCTCGCAATCGTGCGCAGATATGTTGGCCGTCATCGGCGTCGATGCGTCGCTGCCCGTGTTGAATGTGGTTCTGCCGTTGGGGATTTCGTTCTACACGTTCCAATCGATGAGCTACACGATCGACATCTACCGTGGGCGATGTCAACCAACCGGCGACTTGCTTCTGTTCACGGCGTACGTTTCGATGTTTCCCCAGTTGGTGGCTGGTCCGATCGTTCGATACAGCGACATCGAGAAGCAACTCGCAACGTTGCGCAACCAAGCAACCAATCACGAGCAGATCTGCGACGGCGCATGGCTATTTGTGATCGGGCTCATCAAGAAAATCTGGATCGCCGACGTGATGGCCCCCGTGGTCGCACATGCCTTCGATTCCGAAACATCGCCCCAATTCGTTACATCATGGGTGGGGACGATTTGCTACACGTTTCAAATCTACTTCGACTTCTCGGCATACAGCGACATGGCCCGTGGGTTGGGATTGATGATGGGGTTTAGATTCCCAGTCAACTTCAATTCGCCTTATAAATCGTCGAGTATTTCCGAGTTCTGGAATCGATGGCACATCACGCTGTCGCATTGGCTACGAGACTATCTGTATATCCCGTTGGGCGGATCGCGTCATGGGACGTCGAAAACGCTGCGTAATCTCGGGATCACGATGTTCCTCGGTGGGTTGTGGCATGGGGCGGCATGGAACTTTGTCGTGTGGGGGTTGTTTCACGGTGGGTTGCTGATGGTACACGCTACGTGGAAACGATTCTCCACCGTTCAATTGAATAGAACGCTGGCGATCTGCGTCACGTTCATGTGTGTGATGTTCGGATGGGTATTCTTCAGAGCCAATTCGTTGGAAGGCGCGGTGTCGATACTTTCGGGAATGGTTGGGCTTCATGGCATCGAACCGTTCACTCACCTGTCTTCAACGTTGGGGGTCAGTTTGCCGGGTATTTACCATCAGTTCTCGGGAATGCACGGACTCGCGTATCTCGCGTTCGTTGGCATCTTGACGTTCTGGGCACCCAACAGCGAAGAGATCCCGAGATTCAGACAACCGGTGGTCGGCATGGCGCTGGGAACAGTGGCTGTCTGCACGCTGACCACGTTCATGGAAGAGACGCCGTTTCTCTACTTCATGTTTTGATATGTTTTGATTTGGGAATGTCTATCGTCATGCGACATGTTCAACGACGCTTGCTGTGTGAGCATTGCTTGAGCCTGTCCGATAAATAGAGAGGCGCATGGCTTTATTCGGACGTGCGCACAGGGAGCGAATTGATTTGACCACCGCCAACGCATTGTGCATGGAAGAAGACCTGGTGATGCGGCAAACGAGTTGTGATGCCGCAGCGCCCAAGACGCGCCGTCGCTGGGTCTTTCGGGCGATCGCTGTCTGCTTGGCGCTGGCGGTGTGTGAGCTGCAACTTCAACTCGCGTCGCTGTGCATACCAGCCGTTCGTCAAGCGCTACTACCGGCCCATCTTCAGTCCAATCTCGATTCAGATGCGCCGGCGATGTTGATACCCGACGTGATGCTCGGTGTTCGCGGGAACCCGGAATACCCCGGACATGACGCGCTTGGATTTCGCAACGCGCAGGTCTACGAACATCCGGATGTGGTGGCGATCGGCGATTCGCAGACCCATAGCACGCACGACAAGTCTTGGCCAGCACTCTACGAAAGCGACACCGGACACACCACGTACAACATGGGCATCGCCGGATGGGGGCCGGCAGAGTACGTGCTTGTGCTAGATGCCGCGCTTCGACGCAAACCGAAGGTCGTCGTGGTCGGTTTGTACATGGGCAACGATGTGGCCGATGCGTATCGTTCAGTTGTTCTCCGGCAGTCCTGTTACGATCTGGGCACGTCGGTGTTTCCCGAAGGAATCGACGCTATCGAGAACGAAGACCTGTGGAACGCGAAGGTTCGCAGTCAGTTCATCCATGGAATCGACGCGACTCCGAAACGGCATTCCAGTGGTGTCGTCAGCATGTGTCGCAATGCTCTGTCGGATCATTGCAAACTCTACGGACTCGCGAGGGCTATGAAGAACGCAGCTGTCTATCACTTTCAAGGAATTGGAAGTGATCGCGACAAGCAGGACCGGCAGTGGGCGCGGAATGTCAGATGGTCCAAACGGCATCCGAAAACGAGCATTCTGGAAGTCGATCATCAACGAACCATCCTGACGCCAGCCTACCGTAGCGCGCTGCTGAATATGTCCGACGAACGCATCGATGTGGGGTTCCAGCTTACCCTTGAAAGCATCACGAGGATTTCCAAGCGCTGCCGCGAGCGCAATGTAGAGTTGGTTGTTGCGATCATTCCAACCAAGGAATGGGTTCTCGACACGGTCATCGAATCGCGCCATGAGTACTTGGGGATGACCGAACTAATAAACCACGAATCGATGGCTCAAGAGAGCATCACCACATTCCTAAGCGAACGGAAGATTGACTTCGTGAACGTCGGGCGCGCTCTAAGAGAATGCGTGCGATCGGGGCAACAACCATATCCCATGTCAACCGATGGCCATCCCAACGCCATCGGAAACAAAGCCATCGCAAAAGCCATCGCCGCTCACACAGACCCGCTGCTAAAGCAACATCAACTAGCAAGTACAATTCAATCGAATGAAGCCAAGCCGTAGCGGCAGATTCGATTTCGGTTTGAGACATTCCCAAGTGCAACCACACAAATTCTTCGTATTGATGCTGTAAAACGCTTAGTCGCTCACGCCTAATAGACTACCATTGTCGAATGACGACCTGTTCCCGAACGCGCTGAGTGGCGGTGTTGGCGGTTGTGCGCCGACGTGGATAATTGAGGGATGGTTGATTCAAGCAGTGAGGCGAGATGAAACGGCGTATCCGAAAGCGGCGTGTCCTTAAATGGTCCGGGACGATTGTTTGCGTCGGTATAATGGCGCTGTGGGCGGCGTGCCAACGATACGAAATCGTCTACCTTGGTGGCTTCGGAAATATTGGCAGCACAACAAGTGCGATCTTCTATGACTCGAGTTATCTCTTGCACGTTGAGAGCGAGGGATGGCACATTGGTGATACGCTTTTCTGGGGAACAAGCTTATGGTCTGTATCTGACTGCTTCAGTTTCCCTCGGTATACATGGGATGGTTCACCATGGTTGAACGGAAATTCGGCTGGTTATTTCGGGGTGCATATTCCGTTCTGGTGCATGTTCGCGCCCGCTTTGCTGGTGACGAGTTGGCTATGGTACGCGGATCGTCGGCGAATCGGTGAATGCGTGAATTGTGGCTACAACCTGACCGGCAACGTCAGCGGGGTTTGTCCAGAATGTGGGGCAACGATCGAAGGTTAGTTTCTGAATCGTCAGATCGGCACTCGTAAACGAGATGGGTCGGTCGTCGGTTCGTGGAGACATTCATGTCGGTTCGTAATCGTATTCTGTGTGCCTATGGCTTGATCGTCGCATTGGTTCTTGCGATCGGTGCGGTCTGTCATTTGGGTTGGTCCGCGCAATTCTACCTTGCGGTGCCGATGATCTTTTTGGTTCGCGGGCTTTCGATTTGGTCACGTGATAAGCGTGAGGGCCGGATGCGAATCGTCGTTCTTACAGTTGGGTTGATCGGCGTTGTTATCGCAGCCGTCGCGGATTGGATGTCACCCAGTCCTTCGTTTGGTGCGTTTGGTCGCACCGTTTGTGCCTATGCGTTGTTGACTATTGTGATTACATCGATGTGGCTTTACGCGCCGGTGGGCTTTGCCATTAGCAAGCTTTCTGGCAAGGATGAGGATCGGCCGTGGAAACGGATCGGGCTGCGTACGTTGGGCATCCTCGTTTATTCGTTTGTGATCTACGCATATTTGCTTTCGTTTCTTCAAACGCACGTTCCCAAGCGGACGGGTGACGGTTCGCCGGCGCAGCTTCGACTTTCGTTTCAGGACGTTTCCTATTTGTCGCGTGATGGCGTCAGGATTGCGGGCTGGTATGTGCCCAATGAGGATTCGGACCGAGCGGTGATCTTGTGTCATGGCATGGGTGCAGACAAGTCCGACATGCTCGACTTCGCGTTGGCTCTTCATGAGGGCGGGTACACGGTGTTGATGCCAGACTTTCGCGGTCACGGTGCGAGCGGTGGATACACGGTGAGCTATGGACCCAAGGAAAAGTGGGACATCATCAGCGGTGTCGATTACCTTGAGCGCGAGCACCCAGCCCGCACGAAACACTTGTTCGGAGTCGGGTGGAGCATGGGGGCTGCCTCGCTGGTGTTAGCCGCGGCTGACGACGATCGCATTGAAGGGTTGCACCTCGATGCGGTGTTCGCCAGCGCCATGGACATGGCCAAGATCCTGCCCTCCGGAGCGCCGCCGGGATACCGCCAAGTCACGCCATACGTCGCCACCGTGTTCGCATGCCTGGAGTCCGGCGTGAATCTTTTCGGTATCGACATCACCGAAGCGATCGGTGAAGTCACGTGCCCCGTCATGCTGGTCCACGGCGAAGAGGATGGACTGATTCCGATCGCGCAAGGCCGGCAAGTCTACGAATCAGCCAACCAACCCAAAACCTGGCGGGCCATAAAGGGTGCGGGACACTGTGGGACGATAGGCGTGGAATCACCGCGCTATGAAGCGAAGATGATTGCATTCCTGGATGCGATTGGTCGTGATGTTGAGTAGCGCGAGTCACTTCGCGGACATTAAAGAGGCCCAGTGCCGCTTGGATGCATTCCTTTCATACGCACCATGCATCATGCACACGAAAAAGGGACGCCCGTTGATCGGACGTCCCTTCGTAAATGGCTTCTTACAGTTTGGCGCCACTCACGTCGCGTTGCTGGCTTCCGTAGTCATCGCGACTACTCGCTGTGCATATCACTTGCGACGCCTGACGCGCCACCGACGGTCAATGAGAATGCATTGCCGATTCCGTTATGACAACGCAGGCAAACGAAGTCCAGCGTGACTGCCGCTTGGCCTTGGTCGTCGCGTACCACCTCGCTGCCGTCCTCGTTGAAGAAACTGGCGAAATCCTCGGCGGCCGTATTGATGCGGAAGATGTGCGTCTTGGTGTCGCCAATCCTTCCGTCGGGGCCGGAGACCGCTTCGGTCGCGTTACTGCCGCTGCGTGTCGCGTAAGGCATGTGGCAGCTTTCGCACGACATGACTTCCTGGTATTCGCCACGGATAAACGTCACTCCCTCGTGGCTGGCCATGTTTACATTCGCGTGGCAATCGGTACACGCTTGCTTGATCGCGTTCTCACGATCATAGGCCGTTGAGATGTGTGGGTCATGGCAGTCACCGCAGTTGAACGCGGAGTGGCCGCCGCTCGCCAGCAGCTCGGGATACTGTTCGTGGTGCTTGATGTAACCGTTGCTCGCGAGGATGACTTTATCCTGCGCGTTGAATGGACGGTTATGACACTCAGCGCAGGTGGTCGAACCGGGATCGACGTAAAGGTCGCGCGCCGACACGTCAGCCACGTGATTCGATCCGGGGCCATGACACGACTCGCACTGAATCCCGGGTTCCTCCCAAGTTCCCTCCAGGCCCGGAAGTCCATCCTGGAATTCGGGGAAATCTTCATCCAGCGGCAGCGGGCCAGTCGTATGGCATTGGAAGCAGGAGTGCCCATATGGCTTGGGCGTCTCGCGCGAGCCTTCGTAATCGACGAAACCGGCGACGTTACCGTTCGGCGGGAAGTCGAGATTCCATTGGGTGGGGATATCAAGCAAGCCGGTGATCAAGATGAACCCGTTGGTGTCGATGAAACGACCCTTCTTGTAATAACCACCGATCACGTACGAAATATCGTCCCAGGTAAAGCCATCGGGCGGATCGGGAATGCCAGCCCGGGTGCCCTCTTCCGGGAAGGTCGGTGGGCCACCTTCGATCTTGGTCAACTTGTGAGAGTGGCTGTGGATAGCCTGTTGTTCGGCGACGCCAGGGTGACAACCCGCACAAGTCGTGGAGCCGACATAATCGGCATCGTTGTTCGAGCGATCTGTCTGATTGGCGAATTGCGGCTGCTCGGCTGGAACGCATTCACCGTCGGTGCATTCTTCACCTTCTGCGCAATCGTCGTCCGACGTGCAAGCCGACGCTGCGACGCATTCGCCGTCGACGCATTGCTCGCCATCTCCGCAATCGTCGTCAGATGTGCATCCGCTGTCTGCAACGCACTCGCCGTTAACGCACTGTTCGCCGTCTGCGCAATCCGAGTCCGCCGTGCATGTTGGGTCGGGTGTCGGTGGCACTTCGCAGCCAACAAAGGCGGCGCATAATCCTACGCCCAGGAGCAACGAAACGATCCTGAAATCGAAGCGAATGATGGAACTCTGTCTTTGTGAATGCATGGCGGTTCTCCGGATAAGATTCTATTGTCGCGCCGCTGCACCAAACGCGACATCGTTGGTTGAAGTGTATCGGGCGCATTTTGCTGCCGGGTAACAAACGATGCAAGTCCGTTTTGAGAACAATCGCATTGTTCTAAAGATCGCGTGGAATGGCTTATGGATTGCGCGAAATGACCCACGAAGAATGCGTGGTGAGATCGACCGGTTCGATCGCTGTGCAGATGAAGTTGTTGAACAATCCGCGCACGGAACCGTGGGTATTACGCGCTACCAGCACCGTTCGTTCGGGGGCGTTAGAATAGGTAAGATCGTTTCAGTTCCTCTGCACTGCCGCTCTCCTCAACGTGCGTTTCGTCGAGATTTCTCGCGCATGCGGCGCGGTACAATTCGTGCGCTTGTCGTGCGAAACGGAGTTAGATTTCCGCGATGCCGAGGTGTTGGTTCGTCTTGTGTGCAAGCGGGTCCTTGGGGCAAACGAGCGGCATTTCGCTTCTGATACGCGGTCTGGTTTAACGTTTAAACACAATCGTTTCAGGCTGATCCATGGCGAAGAGGACGGATTGATTCCAATCGCCAAGTGCCGACGGGTCTACGAATCAGCCAACCAACCCAAAACCTAGCGAGCCATCTCAGGTGCCGGCCACTGTGGAACCATCGGAGTCGAGTCGCCACACTTGATTGCATTCCTCGACGGAATTGTGGGTAATAGTGAATAGCAACATCCACGGTTCCTATTCTGTGTTCGGGATGGAAACATGATCCGCAAGTCTATCATCGTATTCCTCACGTTGTGTTTCGCTGGCGTTGCCTGTTTGTGGTTGGTTAGTCATATTACGAAATTCAATTGGCAACTTGGCGACCCCGACCTTGAATCCAATCGAAGTGCGCTGACGCTATCATTTGATTCAGGAAGAATGGTGATTGAGTCCAGATGGAGAGACGCATGGATAACCCGGGACGGAGGGAGGAGCCTTTGCTATTTCTCCTCCGGCGAATACCAACCCCCAAACAAGCCAATCCCCGGTGTTCGTTACGGCATCGTGAAAATGGAAATCAATGGACGAGCGTCGTCTAGGAGAGAGCGAAACGTGCTTACTTCGGAAGACACTCAAGCACTCGGCCTTGGTACGAATGGTTGGACACACAATTGGACAACGCTAGTTTTCACTCAAGATCAGTCCACGAGAACGCAGCTTTTTGTTTGGATCTCACTTTGGCTGCCAATTCTTTTATTCAGCATATACCCATCAATTGCGTTCATCCGTGGGCCACTCCGTCGCCACTCCCGGCGCAAACGCAATCAGTGCATCGATTGTGGTTATAACCTGACGGGTAACGTCAGTGGCGTTTGTCCGGAGTGTGGGTTGGAATCGTGATTCGCAGGTCGCTCATCGTTTTGCTTTCGGTTCTGTCTCTTTCGACGGCAGTGGTCTTTGTGGCCAGCTTTGCCAGTGGAAAGGATGGGGTCTTGTGGGATGTGGTTGATTCGCACGATTCGTTGGTGGTCTTCAATGCCAACCGCGGTGGCGCAAGCTTTCTGATTAGCCGCTTTAGCCTCGACGAATATGGCACCTCTGCTGAAAAGCTGGAGCATGCACCCCAAGCCCGTGAGTCCTTGAAGAATGCACGCCGTGCCGTGCTTACGACATTGGGCAAACGCAACCAAATGACGCAAGCCAGTTCAAACGCGATTTGTTTCGAGTACGCCGTTCCGAGCGGTAGCGTCCCAGCACCACCAGGAATCCTTCCGAACAATGGGCATGTGACGTTCCCGCTCTGGTGCCCATTGCTGCTGTTCGCCGCGAACCCGATCTTCGCGTTCATTCGAGGTCCACTTCGCCGCCGCGCCCGCCGAAAGCGCAACCAATGCATTCAATGTGGTTACAGCTTGATCGGCTTGACGGAACAAAGATGCCCGGAATGTGGGACTGCCGTCATCAAAGATTTCACGAGCGAACCGCCAGTTCTATGACTCCGATGCCAATTTCGGTTAGGAGATGGTTGCGGGACCGTCCGAGGATGCGAATGTGCATTCTATACGGTGCGCTGGGTGCGACCTTCCTTGTAGTGGTAACGTCGATACTGAGCGGGTTCTTCTCAGTTGTTTATGAATCTCCGCGAGTCGAGATCAAACTCTACAACAACATCATTGCGGTCACTCATTGGGCGGAGTACGGTGGGGCATACCGACAGATTTTCGGCTTGTACGATCGTGACGGATGGCATCTATCAAGATCAACCACGTTTGGGTTTCGTGCATGGAGTTGCGATTACTGGACAAACACCATGGGCGCAGGCGGTCAAGTTTCCCTTTCTTTACTGCTTCTGCCCATTCTTGCTGCGATCTTCGTTGTCTGGCTAAGTGCCCCGGTGCGCGTGTGTAACTGCAAACGCTGTAGTTATGACTTGACTGGCAATGAGTCAGGCGTGTGTCCTGAATGCGGGACTGCGATCGTCGATGCGCCGACGAAATCATCTCACCGACAAGATTGAACTCTGTCGTGATTCACCTCCGGCCGATGTGTATCTCATGTCTTCGCAGTTCTTGAATCTACGATTCGCCTTGGCCGACTTCGCGTTCCTCTGGATTCCCGAGTGCGCGGGAATGACGGTTTTGGTGCGTTGCTTTGTTTGAACCTTATGTGCTTCAAGCCTGCAATTCGCTTGTCATCGACTTTTGTTTGTACGTCATTTGCGCGATGGTTTTGTTGCAGGACTATGCGCGCCATACGTTTTTTTGACACGTAAATTCCATTTATTTGAGCGAGAAAAAACGCACGTTACCTGTCAAGACATGACGTGTTTCGCCTAATTCAAGTTGTGGCACGTGCTGGACGTGCGATACCGAGCAACGACACTCAACGACGAATTAGGAGTTCCCCTTATGAAACGATTCCATGCTGTTAGCGGCGCGCTGGCCGGATTGGCTTTACTCGCACTCACCACAACGACGGCGTCGGCCGCTCCGTTGATCGGGTCCGGGCCCAATCTGCCGATCCCATCTCCCAACCCAGGCGAGCCGCCACGGCAAGGTCGAGCACTTTCAGGAGTCACGGGTACCGGATTCAATGGTACATGGACATCGCCAGCACTTGCTCCGTGGATCGGCACATTCAATGCATTCGGACCAGTACCTTCAGGCAACACCTCTCCCGCCGGAATAACACGCTACGATTTCACGCCGCTGGCATCTGGTTTGGCGCAGGCTGGGACGATCTTTGCCTTCGGCGATGTCGATGGTGGTTCGACGCTTACCGAGCAGTTTAATCTCCGCGCGTTCGACTCAGGTGGTTCGCTGATTACAACGCCGTGGCTCGATGAGCCGTGGGGTGTAACCGGCGTCGGCACTGGCGGTGGTGGCGTAATCCTTCCGGGTAACATGCCGGGCTGGAATTGGGACGCGACGAACGGCATCTACACGATTGACGGAACCACGGTAACCGGTGGAAATCCTTCCTTAAACGTCTGGATGGAGAGCAACACCGACATGGCCATGCTGGAAGTTGAACGCATCTCGAACTTCGCCAACTTCAGCCTTAGTGCACCAGTTCCGGAACCGGGTTCGCTGGCCCTGCTAGCCTGTGGCGGTATTGCTGCGATCCGCTCCCGACGACAGTCAAAGTAACAAAATCGCTCCATAACTACTTCTCTTCCGATTCTCGAAGAAATCCTCGCAACAGTCGCCACCGATGGGCCGAAAGGTCTGCCGGTGGCGACTTCGCGTTTAGAGCGGGCCAAATTCAAACATAGCGACGCGCCTTTGCCGTTATTCCCGCGCACGCGGGAATCCAGCGGAAGCGAAGTCAACTAAGGCGAACACTGGATCCCGGTACTGCGCAGGGATGACTAGAAAAACGCGACGCTTGAATTGAGATCGCCTCAACGTACTTGGCGATTGTGCGGAGTCGTGGATAATGGGTGGCTGGTTGCAGATTCAGGCAAAGTCGCGCTGAATCGGAAGATCTCTGTCCTCAACAATCGAGCGGAAACAGAAACATGGCCAAACTGACCATCGTCGCAAATATCAAAGCGAATGCCGACAAGATCGAGCTGGTTAAGAGTGAACTCGTAAAGCTGATCGACATCACTTTACGCGAAGAGGGCTGCTTGCAATACGACTTGCATCAGGACAATGAGAATCCGGCCCACTTCATGTTCTATGAGAACTGGGTGTCGCGCGAACTATGGCAGAATCATATGGGCGCGCAACATTTGAAGGACTATTTGGCTGCAACGGATGGTGCGATCGAAGAATTCACGTTAAATGAAATGACGATAGTGGCTTAACTCAAACGTGGCGGCTTGCCCCCGGCCATTGCTGGATCTGTGGCTACAACCTCACCGGCAATATGAGCGGGGTTTGCCCGGAGTGCGGCGAATCAATTGTAGACCGAAGCCACATGGCCAACGATGGTGACACGCGAACATATCTCTTGAATTCCGCCGTTTTGAAACAAAGAGGCGGCGGGTTGGAACTGTGACTGGCTTTTTTAAAACGACCCGTTCACCGATTGTGCTGGCGGCGAGTCCGCCTTGATATCAGCAGGCATCCAGCGCTCCACGATAAGACGCTTGACGGCTCAGGAACCATTGTGATTGTAAATTGGACTTGCGCACGAACAACATCGAGACCCGCAACTGATCCACCGATGGTCTGCACCCCTGATCGGCCCTCTATTTCATTTTCGGCGGTCGCAGATACTGCGTAAAACGGGCCGTCGAGAATTGTCTGGCCTTGCGAGTTGAACAGCTTAAATGGGGCTCCATACAAGCCGGGGTGGGTTTCGGGTGCCAGTTCTTGGTGGTCAAACGTGAACGGCTGACTTATTCCAAGCCCGTCAGCCAATCCGTTCTGCATCCCAAATTCAAAGGTGATCACATGAGCGATCTCGCCTTCTATGTCTGCGCCGAGCGGAACGAAGTCCAATCCATTTTGCATACGCCATTCAAGCGTAATGGTATGTTGATTGGCGCTGGAACCTGGCGCCGAAGATGCGCTAAATAGAATGGGTTCGGATTCGGTGTAGAAGATATTATTGCCGATTTCCTCGTCGTCGGCGGGAAAGGTTTGGGTGGATGCCCCTCCATTGATGGCCAATCCTTCCGCAAGGTTGAAAGTGTGTCCCTCTTTGTACACTCCAACAAGGGTGCCGATCGTATCACCGGTTGGAACGGGGCCGGACGTGATGTCACCAGATTCTAACAGTGTGGGAAGTGGGACGACTTCTAAGCTGGCGCGGGCTACCAATGGAAGTCCTGCGAGCAATGAGATAAGTGCGATCGTCAAGCGTTGATTTGTCATTTGAACTCTCTCTCTCTCTCTCAAAGAAGAATTGAAGTTTTCTCTCTCGTCCGTCTTCCCCATAACACGTATCAGAGTAAGAGCTACGGATCTACTAAATCTTATAGGAGATGCCCCCCGTATGGAAGAACCGGCCTGTCGAATGTGCTGCCGGACGGCGAGAATCGTTTCGAGTTAAAGTTCAGATTCAATAACATCAGCCCGCGGTGCGAGATACGGCAATGCTGTTGAATATCAAAGCGACATTCCGCGAGCACGCACATTTTTCAGGTTACGAACGATCATTAGGTACACGGGCGACGATTGATTGTGAGACTGGGGATCCCAGAGCATGGATGAATCGACGGAAAAAACGCCTGGAAGTGCCCCGAACAATGGTCCATCATCGAAACTGGTCAGGCCCACCCGAGCCGCTGTCTTGGCGATTGTGCGAAGCGGTGGATAGGCGTTGCCCTGCGAGTCAATACGTGTCCATTGCAATGTTCTAAAATCGCCGCCGACTTCGCCTTGCCGTTCCGATCACAATTGCTCCGATTCCAAAAACGAAGAGCGTTCCCGGTTCGGGAGTGAGTGCAATGCTCAATGCTTGTACATTCGATTCGATGATAGTTGGGTTCGCAACTTCGAGTGGTGATCGATACATATTCATTGTTTCATTATCAATCCAGAAGATCTCGTCGGTTTCAGGAAGGATCTGCAGGTCAAACACTCTGCTCATTCCGGCGGCAAACAGAACTTCATTATTGCCATCCAGGTCTGTCCGAAATATTCCGTTGCGTCTTATGTCAGAGTAGTACAGGTGGCCGCGAGTCAGATCGACATCAACACCTCGGGTATCGCCAACGCCCGGGCCGAAGGATGTCAAGAGATTTACGTGGTTCGAGCCATCGAGATCGGCACGGCGCACAGTGTCCGTCTCCGAGTCTGAAAAATACAGGTGGCCATTGCTAGAGTCCAGGTGCATGTTGTTAACGAAACCGATATCGGTCACCACATCGATGGGGTTTGAACCGTCGAGTTCGGCTCGCTGAATCTTGTCGAGGTCGATATTGGACCAATAGATGTGACCAGCGGCGGCGTCGATGACGACGTCCCGCACTCGACCGGTTTCGGTTAGGATGACTTCGTGCCCAACCCCATCCAGGTCGGCGCGCATAACCTGGCTGGTGGATTCATCTGTCCAATACATCATTCCAAGCTCAGTCGAGACATCCATGCCTTGTCCACCAGTTACCCTGCTGAACAACGTCTCGCGACCGCTGCCATCAATTGAGATCCGTTCCGCAGTTCCAAAGACTTGCCAATAGAGTTCAGGCGTCACATCGGCCACGGCGGACAACGTGGACATGGCTACGCAACACGCCGCGGCGAAGTAAGAAGCGGTACTCACGGATGCAAAACGAGAGGAATGAAACATTGAGAGAGACTCCGTTTGAGAGTTCACAAAAAAAGAGAACCCGTGACGTTCACGGGCTCTCTCTTCCCATTTTCGTTGGTGCCAGATGGCGAATTTCTGTTCGGTTATGGCCAGTCCACACCGCCGTTCGACAGAGTACGCAAAGAAATCTCGTCAGGACTCGGCTAATGTGTGTGCGAGCCCAGTTTATCATTTTGAATGGCTGCAGTTCAAGTACTCTGGAATGGAATAGTAGGTATCAGAATTTGAATTGGCGTTCTCCGCAATAATGCTGCTGTCGCCGACGCGCCCGCCGAGATCAATAGTGATGATTGGTATGGAGTTTACACATAACGTCGAGCTGACGGGCCCGATGAAGTTGAACGGAGACGTATACGCCCACGCGAACTTGAGCGGTTTTGGGTTCGCAAGACCGGGTGGGCTCGTGTGTTATCCCATCAACCGTATCGTGCAATTTGTCTCGGCGAATCATGTGTACCTTCTGAAGTGATCACAAGGACTCGTTAAATCGAATCGCACAAACCCCATATCCCCGACAGGATTTGAACCTGTAACCTCCGGCTTCGGAAACCGGCGATCTATCCAATTGATCTACGGGGACTTTGCACGTCTTGCGTGCAGTCGCACTATGCTGCCTTAGCCGGTTGAAACCGTCAAGATGTGCGGGCGCGGAAATCGCTTGGTTGGCGGTGCGTCGGCTGGTTCGGATTGGGGCGGATGAGAGCGTCGCGGGTTATCAGGTGGGTTCTAGCGTGACTTCGGCGACAGGGCGTTCGAGTGCGTCTCCGGGTTTGATCGCCCGGGTAATTTTGACGGCTCGGTTTTGGCGGTGGCGACCGACGGTGGCTGCGAACTTGTTCTTGCCTTCCACGCGAATCAGCAACTCTTCCTTGGACGGTTTCGTGGTTTGGATGATGTCGCCCGGTTGAAGCGCCAGCAACTCTTCGACGGTCATGCTTGTTTCGCCGAGATCGGCGCAGAGTTCGATCTTCGCCGAGTCGATGCGACTCATGATGGCGTCGGACTGGGCTTCCAGGTTTGTGCTTCTTCGGTAGGTCAGCCAACCCTGTGATGCGAGTTTCGACATGGCTGGCTCGATGACGTTAAACGGGATGCAAAGACTCATCGTTCCAGCCCGCGGCCCCATGCGTAACTCGAAACCGATGACGACGACGACTTCGTTGGGGGCGACGATCTGGACGAGATGTGGGTTGCTTTCGGTTTCGCTCAATCCGAATTTGACGTCGATCAGGTTCGACCAGACTTCGGTCAGTTCGTTGAGGGCTCGGTCGGTCATCTTTTGAATCAACCGCAACTCGATTGAAGTGAGCGGGCGCTGTGGTACGAAGATCTCGTTGCTCGAACCACCGAGCAAGCGGTCGATGATCGGATAGATAATCAGCGGGCTGATCTCCAGGCACATTTGTCCTTCGAGCGGTTCGCACGAGAGCAGGTTGAAGTTTGTCGGGTTGGGCAGCGAATGAATGAACTCGCTGTAAGTCAATTGTTCGATGGTCGATACGCGGACTTCGACGATCGTACGCAGGAAACTCGATAGCGATGCGCCGAGGTTTCGCGAGAAACTGTCGTGGAGACTTTCGAGCGAACGCATCTGATCTTTGCTGACGCGCTCGGGTCGTTTGAAATCGTAAGTGCGCGATTCTTTTTGCGGGGTGGACGGCGCGGCGCTCGCGTGGGCGGGGCGCTGCGAAGGACCGGAGGTATCCCCTTCGCCCGTGTCGACGGCGGCCAACAGGGCATCGACTTCATTTTGATCAAGAACGTCAGCCATCCAACCTCTCCGGATAAACTGTATAATCCGAGTGTGTTGTGCCGCCGTGCGTGTCGTCATCCGTGACGGTGACAAGCGTGCGCCAACTCGTTTATTATCGGAAGGAAACGGGTGCGTCTTGAGGAACGCGAGCGGCTGAATCCGAGCAATTTTTGCGTTTTCAGGGGCCTGAGCGGTGGTTGGCAAGATCGATGCTTTTGAGATGCCAGCCAAGACCGCCGGTCCGTACAGAGACGACCCCCAAGAATCATCGGCAACAGGGCACGATTGCGAACAAGGAATCAAAGCGATGAACAAAACGAAATGGACCGCCGGATTGGCGCTTGGACTCATGTTGGCCGCAGGGCTGAACCGTCTGGTCGCAGACGATACCAAGGGCAGCCCCGACGCAGCAACGCCCAAGGTCGCAATCGAGCAACTGTCATTCCTAGCCGGTAACTGGAGCGGCACATTTCCCGGTGGCAGGTGGGAGTCGGCCTACACGACACCCGACGGCGGAATGATCCTCAGCGCAAGCAAGGAATTTCGCGGTGACAAAATCGTGATGATCGAGTTCGAGCATTTTTACACGGTCGAAGGCGAAGTCGTCGTGGTTCCGTTTCCATTCGGCAAGAAGAGCAGCGTATCGTTCAAACTCTCAGAATTCGACGAGGCCAAGAACCGAGTCGTCTTCGCCAACCCCGAACACGACTTTCCCAACAAGCTCATCTACGAACGCACCAAACCCAACGAGTTGGTGATTCAAGTCATCGGCACCATGCGCGACAAGGAAGTAAACCAAACGATGACGTTGGCCCGCGTTGGCAATGAAGACTAACCGTAGAACATCTCGACGAACGAATCACCTTCGCGAAAGAGATACACTGCGCCGGCGATGCCGATCCACATGCCTACGTTTGAGATTATGATTCGTCGCAGGCCCATCCACTCCCAGCCGGAAACTTCGAGGTCGGCGATGGTGACACCGAAACTGGCAATGGCGATCTGGCGGGCGATGATCATCAGCAGCGCCACGATGATCACACCGATCGTACACTGGCGACTGATCATGCGCGACGTTTTGTGCATGCACGTGAACAGAATCCACGTGATTATGAATCCGATCAGAATGCCGATGATTGCGAGAAAGAAGTTGGCTTTGGGATCGTCGCATACGTGAAAGATGAGCGCCATCGGGGCTTTGCAGGTCAACGCGGTCCACCCCGTGGTCATCACAGCCGCCGCAATAAGGCATGCGATCGTCCCGTTGATCAGCCCGCGCTGCGGCGTCCATTCCTTTGGTTCGTTTTCTGCGGTTTCGATAACCGGTTCATAATCGGGCGAACGTGGATCGAGCATGGCTTGGCCCTCGAGTCGAAAGATTTGAAAACCCGTTGGACAGCCCGTGAGTTGACGCAGTTGAAGTGCTGACGTGGCATCCGTCGCGGGCGTCCGTAGCTACCATGATGCCAAGGCGGCGGTTCGGAATCCAGCCCATACCTGCGATAACTACTTTTTGGCGGTTTGGAGTCCGCAGGCGTCGCGGATCTTGGCCATCAGTGGTTCGGCGATGGCTCGGGCGCGCTTGGCCCCCTCGATTAGTACATCTTCGACGAAGGATTCGTCTTCTTCGAGTTCGGCCCGTCGTTCGCGAGCGGCACCGAAGGTGTCTTCGAAGCGCTCGGCTAACCTCTTCTTGACGTCGCCGTAACCCATGCCGCCGGCGCGATAGCGTTGTTCCCATTCGGCGAGTTCGTCGGGTTCGACCATGAGGCTTAGGATTGCGAACACGTTGCACGTCGTCGGGTCTTTGGGATCTTCGACGGCGGTGCTGTCGGTGAGGATGCTCATGATGCGCTTCTTGCTTTTCTTCGGCGTGTCGAAGAGTTCGATGGCGTTGCCGTAACTCTTGGACATTTTCTGTCCGTCGACACCTGGGACGGTGAAGGCCTGGTTGAGGCGCGCTTCGGGGGCTTTGAGAATTTCTTCTCCGTTGCCGAAGGTGCCATTGAAGTAACCGGCCATGTCGGCGGTCATTTCGATGTGTTGCACTTGATCCTTGCCAACGGGCACCCAATCGGATTCGACGATCAGGATGTCAGCCGCCTGCAGCACCGGATAGCAGAAGAGTCCCATCGAAGACTGCAAACCCTTCGCAAGTTTGTCCTTATAGCTGACAGCCCGTTCGAGCAGGCCCTTGCCGGTGACGCAACTGAGGATCCACTGCAACTCGCAGACTTCCGGCAGATCGGTCTGGCGATAGAGAGCCGCTTTTGCTGGGTCGAGGCCGAGTGCGAGATAATCGAGGGCGACGTCGCGGGTGAGGCTGCGGGCGAGGTCGGGGTCGTGGATAGTGGTCAGCGCGTGGTAGTTGGCGATGAAGTAGAAGCACTCGTTGTCTTGTTGCAGTTCGACGTGCTGCTTAAGTGCCCCGAGGTAATTGCCCAGGTGGAGCTTGCCGCTGGATTGTATGCCGGACAGTACGCGCATGTTCGCCTCCAAGAATGAGTCGGTAACCTACCAAGCAAGCGGTGATTTGCAATACGCGACAGTCATCCCCGTAGGGTGGGCCGTGCCCACCGCCGTTCTCGTTCCAACGACATGGTGGGCACGGCCCACCCTACGCGCGGATCAGACGGATCATGGGGTGTTGGTTTTGGTCAGATATGCGGTTGTTCGTTGGACGCGCGGTCGATGGCTCGACGGATCCGTTCGTGGACCTCTTCGACTTTGTTGATTTGGAACCAGTGGAAGTCGTCGCAGGGCACCTCGTCGGAGGCGAACAGGATGGTGCCAAGGCGTGTCACTTTTTCGTGTGGCCCGATCATGATTTCGGTGCGGCGGATGGACAGCAGCGGGCATGAGAGAATGTCCACCTTGAACACACCGCGCACCCGCATGACCCGTCGATTCGTCAGGATGTAGAAACGCGAAACCCAACGCAAGAAGGCCATGCCCAGTCGGACGATGATGATGGCGGCCCCCAATTGTCCGATGGTTTGTCGCGCTACCCAGGTTACTTCAAATGATGAGAACGTCGAAATCAGCAGTAGCGTCGCACCGAGGACAATCCAGCGGGCGGCGTCGAACAATACAAACCAGAGTGATGGTTTGATGGCGAGCAGTACGGTTTCACCGCCGTCGAGAATTTGATCGGCGATGGTAAGCGATTCATCAGAGGCAACTGCGGAGGATTCGACGGCGGCGGCGCTGAATCGTCGCGTGTCGAAGACGAGCCCGCTCGATGCCGGACTAATAACAATCCGGTTTGAGGACGGCAATGTGCGGGAAATTTCGATAGTGGTCGTCATAGTCGAGGCCATACCCCACGACAAATTCATCCGCAATTTCAAACCCAACGAAGTCAGCCGTGACGTCGGGTGGCGCTTTTTCCGGTTTACGAAGCAGGACAGCCGTCCGAATCGATCGCGGGTTACGTTCGCTCAGCGTCTTTCGAACGAATCGCAATGTCTTGCCCGTATCGAGGATGTCATCGACGACCAAAACGTGCTGATCGTGGATGTCTTCCTCAAGGTCCATCTGCAGCTTCGGACCCTGCGATTCGGTGGTCGCCCCGGCGTAGCTGGACACGGTCATGAGCCCCAGCTTCATTTTTATCGGCATGTGGCGAATCAGATCCGCCAGGAAAATGATCGAGCCCGACAAAATGGGCACGAGAATCAGCCCCGTATCCTCGTCGGGATAGCACGCAGCAATCTGGGAGGCCAATTCCTTGACGCGCTGCGCTAATTCGCGATCCGTAAACAAAATTCGATCGATGTCCCGTTCCATCGAGGCATTATAGCCATCGTTGAAATTGTCGCGAGATTTTTCCTCAAGATGCAGGTGGGAGGGAGCAGGTAGTTATCTGCGCTTCTAATCGACCGTACTTGAAATGGCTTTCGGTGATGACGCTACGTTGGTGAGCATGCGTTCGAGCGCGACGTTGGCCCAGTGTTTGATGTCGGGGTGTACGCTGATTTGATTGGTGACGCGCCCGTCAGCCAACTCGTCGAGGCTCCACAACAACTGCGTCGGGCTGATGCGGTACATCGTGGTGCAGAGGCATTGGATTGTCGCCAGCGAGCGGACGTCTTTGTCTTGGTGCGTGTTGGTCAGGCGGTTGACCAGATGGACCTCGGTGCCGATCGCCCACTTGCTGCCTTTGGGCGCTTGCTCGATGGTGTTGATGATGAATTCAGTGCTGCCAGCCAGGTCGGCTTTCTGGACGACTTCCCAACTGCACTCGGGATGAACGAGGATTTTGCGATCGGGTTCGTTCGCGCGGATGGCATCGCATTGGGCGGCGTTGAATAGTTGGTGAACGCTGCAATGTCCCTTCCAGAGGATTACTTTCGCGTCGCGAGCCTGTCCTGCCGAAAGCCCGCCGTCGGGTTCTTTCGGATCGTAGACGACCATGTCGTCAAGCGGGATGCCCATCGCGTAGGCGGTGTTGCGGCCCAGATGTTGATCGGGCAGGAAGATGACCTTGTCGCCTTGTTTGAACGCCCATTCGAGAACCATCGCGGCATTGCTGCTCGTGCAACATGCGCCACCGTGCTCACCGCAGAATGCTTTGATGCTCGCTGCAGAGTTGACGTACGTGATGGGGACGAATTTTGCGCCGGCGGATTCGTTGAGAAACGCCCACGCGTCTTCGAGCTGATCGAGGGCGGCCATGTCTGCCATGGAGCAGCCAGCCGAAAGATCTGGCAGGATCACTTTGACAGAGTCATCGGTCAAGATGTCGGCAGATTCAGCCATGAAATGCACGCCGCAAAAAACCACGAATTCCGCGTCGTTCTGCTGGGCGGCGATCTGCGAGAGTTTGAGGCTGTCCCCGTTGAAGTCGGCGAACTCGAGAACATCGTCTTGCTGATAGTGATGGCCAAGGATGACGAGTCGATCGGCGAAGTTGCGTTTGTGTTCGGTGATCTGCGCCGTGATCTCTTCGGGCGAGAGCTTTGAATACCTCGGTGCGATGGGTGGCTGAAATAGCATGACGGGTTGTGTTCTCCCCTTGGCGATAATCCTAAGCCACCATGGATGTACAAAGCGGCAGCCACTTCTCGAGATCGATATTTTAGAGCGCTGATGCGTCAATGACAATTACGTTGAATGTATGGGTTCGGTTCATGCGTCGGTGCTGGGTCGGCTGGAAATCACGTTGAGCGAAAGGCCCGATGGGGGATCGAGTTCGCCAGCCAACTCACGGATGACGGTGTCGGCCATCAATAGTCCGCGACGGGTCATGCGCAGTTTGAATTCATCGCAAGAAATCAAACCCACATCAGTCAGTCTGGCGATGGCATTTCGACAATTCTCGGTCAGATCGATGCCCGTGCATCGGTTGAAATCGGGCAGGTCCAGCCCATCGACCAAACGCATTCGCATCATCAGCACTTCCAAAGCGCGCTGGGCGTTGGTGATGACTTCGCGATCTGCCATTGCGTGTCCGTCTTTGTTGATCAGCCGAATGTACTCATTGATGTCGCATGCGTTCTTGAATCGAATCTCATTTAGGCAGCCGGCGGCTGATGGTCCGACGGCTTGGTAGGAACCGTTTTTCCAATAAATGAGATTGTGCAAGCATTGGTGTCCGGGCTTGGCGTAGTTGGAAAGTTCGTATTGCTCGTATCCGCAGCTTTCCAGAAAATCTTTGCATGCCAGGAACATGTCGGCTTCGAGTTGTTCGTCGCAGGCTACAATGGTGCCGAGTTTCAGTTGCTTGGTCAGGGACGTGCCGTGTTCGTAAGTCAGACCGTAGCAGGCCAGGTGGGTTGGTTCGAGATCGACGGCGCGTTTGAGCGATTCGGTCCAACTGGTCAACGTTTGACCGCCGACGCCGAATATCAAATCGATGTTGTAGTTGGTGATGCCGGCGCCGCGGATGATTCGGATGGCTTCGGGAACATCTCTGGGTACGTGGAGACGTTCGAGAGCATTGAGTTCATTTTGATGAAACGATTGGGCCCCCAGTGACACCCGCGTGACACCTCGCTCGACCAGGGTAACCGCCTTGGCCGCGTCGATCGTTGCGGGGTTGGCTTCGATGGTGAACTCGCGGATAGGATGGCTTTTAGTAGCACCCTGAATATGTCGCAGTGCGAGGTCAAGGTTGTCGTGTTCAAGTGTGGTCGGTGTGCCGCCGCCCCAGAAGATCGTGTCGATCGGCGAATTGCACTCAGCCACCCTTAGGCGAATGTCGGTGGCAAACGCGGCGAGGAGTGGTTCGACGTCTCGCCCTTTCAGCGGTACTGAATAGAAGTCGCAGTATCCACACTTGGATTCGCAGAATGGCCAATGGAGATACAGGCCAAGATTTTGCTCTGAAATTGTCTTGCTCATCGGCGTCCGATCGAATCTTATCACAAGCCAGCGGCAAGCGATTTCGGCGGCTCCTTGAAGTCGATTGCACCTTGCCCTGCAATGGGTTATAGTCGATTTGAAGGGTCAGGGGCTAGGTTTCTGAAGGTCATGTTTCCTGAGTCGTTGGCGTTCCGATGAAGCAGTAACGGTGAGGGCACGCTGGAGCCCTTTCTATTGCGAACGACGATCGGGTACGATGAGCCTGAAGGCCAAGTGAGCTCAAGGACAATTCCGAACCCTGATCTCGTTTCGACTGTAGGATGAAGATGGTCGAGTGTAGGACGGGAACGGTTTGCCCGACGATTCGCCAGGCACTTTTTGGATCGGCCCGGAATGGATCGGCCCGGAAAGCGAAACCGCCGAGCATAGCAATGTCGCCGGTCTAAGTTGGTAGCCTCTGAAGAATAGGATCAGTGTCGAGATGATCGATGCCAAACTGGTCATGTTTCGTTCCAACGGTGAACGGCGCGACTTTCCGCTAAACCCGGAAACCACCTGCGTCGGTCGCAAGAACGATTGCGACATCCGCATCCCGGTGACGGAGGTGTCCCGCCGCCACGCTGAATTCAAGATCAAAGACGAGGAAATCTCGGTCAAAGATCTCGGAAGCTCCAACGGAACCTTCGTCAACAACAAACGGGTCAAGCAATCGTCATTGAGTGCTGGCGATCATGTGGTCATTGGTCCCGTCGTCTTCACGCTTCAAATCGACGGCGAACCCACCGAACTCAGACCTGTCAAAACCAAACTCAAGAGGCACGACGCCTCAAGCGGCACTTCTGGACCGTCGTTGGATCCGCTGCCCGGTGAGGCTGCCATCGACGACGAACTCGATCCGATCAGCGCGCTCGAAGCTTTGGCGTCCAGCGCTGACCAGACCGCGATCGATCCTTTTGACGATGATGATCTTTAGCTCAAGGTCGTCTTGGGTCGAGTGGGTCGCTCGAAGCTGCAGGTAACGCTTCTTCGTTTTCTTCAATTGAGATTGTCATTTTCGTAGATGGGGGTGATGGCATTCTCAGGGCGTCGCGTCGTGATCATCATGTCGTGATTGTGGGTTGAACTGTCGGGCTTAATAAGTGGGTGACTTCTCGCAGAGCACATACTCATTGAGTGTGATCTCTGTTGGGGAGGTTTGATTCTGGGGTCCAATTCTGATGACATCGCCGTCTGCACGTTCCGACGACAATCGCGAGCATGTCGATCGCATGGCCCGTCCAAGAAGTCTGGGGCGAAACATTCGTTTGACTGCGATTTTCTTGGTTGTCTCAGCCATCGTATTCTGCTTGATTGTCGTGCGTCAGCGTGACATGCGCAGCAAGGATGCCAGCCTCCAATGGGCCAAGCGGGTCGAAGCCAGTCTGCAAAAGATTCTCGACGAGCGGAAGTTTTTACCTCAAAGGTTGCCTGACGGGCTCGACCTCGATCATGGAGCCGCGCAGGTGTCGTACCCGCAAGCTACCCAAGTGAGCCGGCTTGAATTATCAGAACAGCCATTCCTGGTGATCGCCGGGCCGCGGAAAGGGCTCATCATGCCCGGGCAGGACGGCTGCGCTGGCGTGATGTACGATGCCGGCAAGGTCGAAGCCATTTGGCTGAGCGTCGCGGAGCTCGAAGCTGCCCGTGAACGTCGCCAGAAATTGATGGCAGGCCCCACCGAGAGCGGCTGATTCAGATCGATTTGCCCCGAAATTCAGTCCACCAAGGGCACATTCCACACCCGGACCGAGGTCCAGAGCCGTTTTACTCACAGGCCCTGATCCCATCTCGGCTGGGCCTTGGGCATGTTTGCCGGGGTTGATGTGCGTTTTTCAGTTGATAGAATGCCCGGCTCGAATGTTTTAGGGAAAAACAGGTTTATTTAGTTTGTGGAGGCGTACCGATGCGGAACAAAATGAAGTCGCACAAAGGAGCTCGAAAGCGGCTTAAAGTGACTGCGTCGGGCAAAGTTCGTTATCGCCGTTCATTTGGCGGGCACCTGATGAGTTCAAAATCGGGAAATCGCAAACGCAAATTGCACAAGCCCGCGTACCTGTCCAAAGGTGATGTGAAGCGCGTCATCGACGTGCTTTGAGCCTGATTGCACTGGCTTGTACGGTCGTTTTTGAGATGTCTTAGATGGACTGTCGCATAGATTCGGACCGTTGATGGTCCTGTTGTTGGAGATTGGTGAACCATGCCCAGAGCAAAAAGCGGAGCTGCCCGCCATCGCAGAAAACACAGAGTGCTTCGTGCAGCCAGGGGTTTTCGCGGTGGGCGCAGCAAGCTCTTTCGGACCGCAGTTACGGCAGTGACCCGAGCCGGCGTTTCGGCCTATCGCGACCGCAAACGTCGCAAGCGTGAGTTCCGTTCTCTGTGGATCACGCGGATCTCAGCCGCGTGCAAGATGCGTGATATTGCGTATAGCCGGTTTATCTTCGGGCTCAACGAAGCGCAGGTCATCGTCAATCGCAAGATGCTCAGCGAACTTGCCATCGATGATCCAGCCGCATTCGACAAATTGGTGGAAATCGCCAAAGAGCATGCCGCAAAAATTGCCGCGTAGTTTCAATTCGCAGCAAATATAAAGCCAAATCGAAACCCAAGACCGGCCTGCAATCCTCGAATTGTTGACCGGTCTTTTTTTGTTCGGGCTTTCGATCCAGCGTCGATCGACGCCTTCGGGATCGTTCCATCTCACCCCTACCGCCGATAAAAAAGTCACCCACCGGCATCAATAAGGCATCGATGCTCGCTTGCGCTGTTGAATCACCTCGGTGGTCTTGTCGAGGCGAAATTCACGACACGTTCCCATAATCACGCCAATCGAGAACCATGCCAATTTTTGTGCGGGCGCAGCGTAAACAGAGGCCTCAAAGTGCCCGATAGAGAAGTTGTTAACGAAGGTTTCCAGCGTGATTTATCGCGCCTCGGTGAGGGTAACAGAGATGCCGCACGAACAATTTGACGTCCAGCCAAACACCAGTCGACAGCGCATTCGGATGTTCCGTACGAACGACGGGCGCTCGATGCTGCAGTACCAAGAATCTCTTTCCGTTGTGCAGGTGATGTTGGTCGGTCGCCCGGATGGCGTGCGTCCTGGAGGGCGGGACACGTCTTTGCAGTTCCTTTCTTCGAGATTTGAGGCGGACTCAGAAACGCCCAATGGCAATCCGATCTCACCACAGGAATGGATGGAACTCGATCGCGAATTCACGCAGTTCCAGCAGCGTCGAAAAGCGGCTGCTCTGGGGGCAGTTGATGCAAATTCGCAGGGTGACGTCGAGTCGGCATCGGTGCTTTACCGGACGGCCAGCGAAGACGCGCAGCACTGTTTGGCGATCATTGCGTTTGCCCGTCGTCGGCATCCCAGTCAGCAGTTGTCGGCCGCCCGGCAGGAACTCATTCCCAGCCTGACCGCTCAGAAATGGATCGCGCAGAGCAACAGACGTTTTGTCATGGGCAGCCAGCAGGATGCGCTGGAAACCATTCGTCGTGGTATTGACGAAGTGGCTGCATTGCTCCGGCAAAACGGCGAAACTGACCCGGATTCAAATGCGTCCATACGCGACATGAAGATCGTTGAGCGCGCTGTGGGTCAGCCGTCTGGTACCGGCACCCAGCCAGGCAACAACATCGCTGTCCCCACATAAGGGGATCGGTGAACTGCAAATCCAGAATGGCCTAATCGGCAAATGAGATCGGACGGCGCTGTCGTAAAGCGCGTGCCGGTCTCATTCGTTCAGAGGTAGGGCAACCGGCGATCCTTCGCATCAATCGGAAGCGCTTCCCACAACCGGTATTGACAAGCCAGGATATACTGGTGGTTGCGCCATCGGTACACCCGCAGACAAATCAGAATCCAGCGCCGCGAGCAGTTGATCGGCATACATCACCGCGCTCTGCGCCGTTGACCACATGGTTGTCTTGGTCGTGTTCTTGTTTGCCAGGATTCCTTGCAAACACATCGACGCAATCCAATCACGCTTGGTCATTTTCGATACCGGTGTACCACCCGAATCTGTTTCAAAAAAACCGGACATCTTCGGTTGAGGGTCGGAATCATGCATGTTGTCACTCCGGAACATATGAGGATGATGAAAATAATGAAAAAAGACGGTTGGTGGACCGTAGTGTAAGGCCCAGTCCCGCCTGTTGGCCGTAGAGTGGATTCTGTTCAACCTTACAATACGATTTGAACGTTGAGGCGGCAGGATTCTGTGAATGCCGCTGGCCATGCCCCATAACCAATGAGATTCTTGGCGAGGCATCTATGAAACACTTCATCAGGCAACCAGGTGGAATGACATGAAAGTCCTTGTAACGGGTGCAAGCGGGATGGTCGGTGCCGAACTGACCAAGCGACTCCAAATCGAGGGTCACGATGTGTCACCGTTGCGCCGAGGGAAGTTGACTCAATGCGTCGAGCCAACGTGGGACCCCGAAGCGGGGAGCATGGATCTTTCCAAGAATGGACCGTGGGACGCCGTTGTGCATTTGGCGGGCGAGAACATCGCAGCCGGTCGATGGACCGATAAACTGAAACGGTCGATCCGCGACAGCCGTGTGAACGGAACGCGATTGCTCTGCAAAGAACTTGCTGATTCAGATCACAAGCCCACCGTGATCGTGTGTGCGTCTGCGGTCGGATATTACGGTGATTCGGGCGATGTCGAACTGAATGAGGAGAGTCCCAACGGGGAGGGATTTCTTCCGACGGTTTGCCATGAGTGGGAGCAGGCAGCTCAGCCCGCTCGCGATGCCGGCATCCGTGTGGTTCATCTGCGAATTGGCGTCGTGTTGGGACGCGAGGGTGGCGCGCTCGCGAAGATGCTGACCCCTTTTAAAATGGGGGCGGGCGGGGTCATCGGAAACGGGAAGCAGTACATGAGTTGGATCACCTTAAACGATGTCGTTCGCTCAATTATCCACTCAATCAAGACTGAATCGCTGGCCGGACCGGTCAACGCGGTTGCGCCCGAAGCTGTTACCAACCGCGCATTTACAAAAACACTGGGACGTGTGCTTAGCAGGCCCACGATTTTCCCAATGCCCGCATTTGCAGCCCGCATCGCATTTGGCGAGATGGCCGACGCGCTCTTGCTCTCGAGCATCCGGGTGGTGCCGAACCAACTCGCGAGTTCGGGGTTTGTGTTTGATCATCCCAAGTTAGAAGGCGCGCTGTCCTCGATATTGAAATAGTTCGCGGACGGTTGCGTTGGGCCCTGTCCATTCTCAATTGACGCATCACTGACGATTCAAGCGTTCATTCCCTTAGATTTCAGTCCTGGGGAAGATGTGGGGTATCTGGACTTGGGGAACACGCCGCAATTGCTCAACTCAGACTCGCATTCGCACGATGGATATTGAATAGTGCTGTGGGCGGCAACCATCTCTTTGATGTCAATCGTCAATGAAATTCAGTCGCCGGGCCGGTCGCGTTGCAATTGAAGATTTGCCGTGACTTTCGACAGGAGCAATCATGACGACCCAATCAGTCGATCCCCAGTCAGTCGATCCCAAATCTGTCGTAGCCGAATGGATTAACGAAGCCGCCGTCATCGGGCAATCCGATGCCTACGATGCCAAGCGATCGAATAAGCGCTTTGAATGGTATCAACAAATGGAGATGCTGGTCGACGGCGAGACGACCTATATCAATTGTCGGGACATTGGAACCGGCGGCATAGGTGTGAGTACCCGTATCAAACTGCGCGAACACAGCAGCGTCATGATTCGAAGGGATAGCCGCGATCCGTGGATTCCCTGCCGCGTCGCCCATTGCACCCAATCGATTGGCAAGAGCTCTGTGGGGCTGCAACTCGATTTCGTGTTCTAAATAGCCTCGGGTTCGAGATGTCTGTGCCGCGCTGGTGACGAGTGGGGAATGCGCAGGCGCGCCGAACGCTGATGCGATTATTCCTCTTCTTCCTGAATGATGATGCGCGGTGTGACCATCAGCATGAGCGTTTGGGTGTCCTTGATCACCCCTGTATTCTTGAACAAGCGGTTGACATACGGGATCTTTGAAAGAATGGGGACGCCGCGCTCAACGGAATCTTCCGAGAGTCTTTTGATGCCGCCCAGCAAGATCGTGCCACCATCTGGCACCGATACGGTCGTCTGAACCGTCGAGAGTTCAAAAATAGGCAATTCGATAAACACCTGCTGCCCGGCGACCTGAGCCGTCTGATTCTTCGCGAAAACGATCCCGCTCGTTCCAGGGTAAACCGTCAGCGAAATGGAGCCGTCGTTGTTGACGGTCGGTACAAGGTCCAGCACGAATCCGGATTGGACGGATGCGACGTTGGGATCGGCTTCATTGAGCTTATCGCCAAATCCGTCTTCAAGGTCGCCAGCCTCGCCCAGTTCGTTGCGGTGTAGGTAGGTGGTGCGCTGCTGATCAAAGACGGTGACTTGTGGCGCACTGAGTACCGTCCCAGTCGGCTCGTCGCCGACCAGTTTATCGATTGCTTCTTTCACAACATCATCGATCAGCGCTGCACGGAGCGACTCGATATCGGGCGTCGTCGTCGAATCTGTAAGGACACCGCCGTCAAGGTCATTGAGACCGGGCACTTCAACGTAGTCGTCTTTCTGCAAGAACTGGATACCACCTGGCGGCAATGTGGTGAATGCCTTGATCGCTTCGTTCTCCAGTCCGTCAATTGGGAATGCGATCGGAAGTCGGGTCGTTTCGATGAACTTCACGCCAATAAGGACCTGGCGTACATTGATCCCACCGACCAATTCGCCGGACACCGCGATGGTGTTGTCGAGGTTGGTCGACGCGCTGGCGACTTGGACTTTTTCGCCGCGCGCAACCTTTGACCTCAACTTGGCCTGCGTTGGGCCAACGGTCAGTGTCTGATCCAGCTCAATCCCCAACTCATCCAGCACGTCCAATTCGGACGCGATCGCCGTCAATTCAATCTGAATCCTGGCACCGCTGCCGGTGGTGATGTCATCCGAGTTTGCGCTGTCGCCGGTCGATCCATCGTCGGGTGTTGCCTCGCTGGAATCACCGTTCGACGTCATGTCCATGGTGTCGTTGCCATTGCCTTCCGGAATGATTGCCAATTCGCATCCGGCCGAGACGACCACTGCGAACGCGACCAAGAGAATTCGAAGGCGGTAGATTGTCTGAGGCAGCATGAAGAAATGTGATCTGGACATGATTTGCGGCTCCAATGTTTCTCGAACTTGCATCTGACAGTTGAGTTGAGATGCCGTGTAGACCCAGCCCGTATAGCGGATTTAGGCTAACTTCACGACGCGATATAGACAACCCAAGCCGGTTTTCAGCATTGCTGGCTCGGATTTACGCCAACAGGAGGTCGTCCGGACCGTGAATCGGGGCGGCTGATGCGTCAGCCTTTTATTGGAGGCCGCGCTGCTCGCTCGGATTGACACCCCTAGGGGGGTGTTTATAATGAGGCTCGCTCCGAATTGGGCGGTGCGAAGAAACCCGCTAACCGCCTTCTACGGAAGGGGTTTGCGCACACATGGCGGTTGTTTCACTGGATAGCATCTCGAAGACCTACCCAGGTAAGCCGCCTGTCCGAGCTGTTGGAGGAATTACCCTAAGTGTTGCCGATAAGGAACTTCTGGTCCTCGTCGGCCCTTCCGGGTGCGGCAAGACCACGACGCTTCGGATGATTGCCGGCTTGGAGCAGCCCACGGGTGGGACGGTGTCGATTGGTGACCGCGTCGTCAATGACGTGGCTCCGAAGGATCGCGACATCGCGATGGTGTTTCAGAATTACGCACTGTATCCGCACATGACAGTGCTTAAGAATATGGCGTTCGGCTTGAAAATGCGTCGGATGCCTCGGGCTGAAATCCGCCAGAAGGTGACTGAAACCGCCCGGATGCTCGGAATTGAGCATCTGCTCGATCGCAAACCGAAGTCCCTTTCCGGTGGAGAGCGGCAGCGGGTGGCGGTTGGCCGAGCGATCGTTCGGACGCCTCGGGCGTTTTTGTTTGACGAACCGTTGTCTAATCTCGATGCCCGACTCCGCGTGAAGATGCGGTCGGAGCTAAAGCGGCTTCATCGGGATTTGGGGGCGACATCGATCTACGTCACGCACGATCAGGAAGAGGCGATGGCGTTGGGCGACAGGATCGCCGTGATGGATCGGGGGGCGTTGTTGCAATGTGCGTCGCCCCGCGAGGTTTATGAACAACCGGTCAATCGATTTGTGGCTGGTTTTGTTGGCGTGCCTCCGATGAATTTTCTCGACGGCACAATCGTTGAGGCGGGCGGGCGACTGGATTTTGAGACAGGATTCGGCGCGTTGGCATTGTCCGATCGGGCCCAATCGGTTTTGGCGGGCCGCGAAGGTGACGCCATGGTGTACGGGGTCAGGCCGCAAGGCGTAGTTCTCAATAGGAACGTTGGGGCTAGTCGGGATGATGGGGCTGGCCGGGCTGAAATAAGACTGACGGTGACTCTGGTTGAATTGTTGGGCAGAGAGTCAGACATCTATCTACAGTGTCCCGATGGCCAGAACTTGGTTGCTCGCGTGCCAGCGGAATCGGAAGTGGCAGAAGGTGACACCGTTGGCGTTTCGTTTGATGTAGATCGCGTCCACGTATTTGAACCGGGCGAGAATGGCATGAATGTGACATACGCAGGACAAGATAAACATGTCGCTTTGGCGGCATCGTTTGCAGGGGTTGGCACCAGTGCGAACTGATCCGTCCATCCTGTCTGCAGCATTCGCGTGCCTTAAATGCACGGAAATGAGCCGTTTCAGCGGTCACGTTGGACGTACGTCTTCGCAAAACTTGAGGGGACGATGGGCAGAATCTTGCGGAGTTCGAACGATGCGATAAGGCAAATTTTTGCCATGTTGGGTTCGTGTCGGTTCGAAAGTGGGTTTGCCTCAAGCGCCCGCTTTTTTGTTTTTTGTTGGTCAGTTCAATTTGGTATTTCGGGCGCGCATGGACGCCGGTATTCCGTGCAACGATGAATTAGAAAACAAGGTGTTAATGCCATGATCAATCAAGACCTGCTCAAAGTTGTCGAGCATATCAGTCGCGAAAAGAACATCGACAAGCAGATGGTGTTTGAAGATTTGGAAATGGCGATGTTGTCCGCCGCCCGCAAGGCCTACGGTGCGGCGAATGATGTGATGGTGCGAATCGATCGAACGACCGGGGAAATAAACGCCACCCGCGACGACGAACCCATCAGCATGAAGGAACTGGGTCGCATCGCCGCACAGACAGCCAAGCAGGTCATGATCCAAAAATTTCGCGAAGCCGAGCGCGACAGTCTGTTTGAAGAATTCTCGGAACGTGTCGGTCAGATTATTACCGGTACAGTGGCGCGCTACGAAGGCGGGGCGTTGGTCTTGCACTTGGGAAGGACGGAAGGTTTTCTTCCCCGCAGCGAGCAGATCCCCGGTGAGACGCATCATCCCGGCGAACGCGTTCGTGGCATGATTCTCGACGTGCGCGAACAACCGCACGAGGTACGTATTGTTCTGACGCGAACGCATCCGGATTACATTCGCCGGTTGTTCGATCTTGAGGTGCCCGAAGTTGGCGAACGCATTATTGAGATCAAAGCGCTGGCAAGAGAAGCCGGCTATCGCACCAAGGTCGCCGTCGCTTCGATCGATTCAAAGGTCGATGCCGTCGGCGCGTGTGTTGGCGTTCGTGGCAGCCGCATTCGCAACATCGTTGACGAACTCAACGGTGAGAAGATTGACATTGTTAGGTGGAATGAATCCTCGCAGGTTTTGATTGCCAACGCGCTCAAGCCAGCCGAAGTGCAAGAGACAGCCCTTTGTTTTGAGATGGGTCGGGCGTCGGTGGTGGTGGCTGAAGATCAA
>BQJS01000014.1 GCA_021604825.1 Phycisphaerae bacterium
GCGGGTTGGCAGACATGCGCCTGCCGCTCGCCCGGCGCCGCCAGCGTGAACTGTAATCTATCAGTGAAGAGTCAATTGTGCGATGCGCCTTGATAGGATTTGCATCGCGATTCGGAGATATGCCATGTCGAAACGCCTCAATCACCCGATGGGCCCGCTGCACACCGCAGCTTTTGTCCTTGGACTATGCCTGGCAGGACCTACCGCGCTGGCCCAGCATGCTGGCGACGTCATCGTCGCCGTCAACAGCAATGGGCAACTGGCGATCGATCCAGCCGGATTCGTTCCGGACCTCAATTACTTCACGTTACCGGTCGGCGGGGTGTTTTTTCCCGGGTGGGCTGACTCGTCTCCGGGGTTCGATCATTTGGTCGTCGCCCAGCCCGCCGATGACCTTTTCCCTATGCAAACGGGCGCGTCGATCGATCTCGAAATCATCGACGTTGATCCGGCATTTCAAGTCGTGGTGCTCGGCAACCCGCCACTGTTTCTAGACCAACCCGGCCAATCGACGTTTCTCGGCGACCACACGTTGCACGAGCACCTCACGTTTCACATCAATGCCGACGCACTAGCATACGACCCTGACCAATGCGTCTGGCACGCGACGTTTACTTTGCGCGACACCGGGACAACGGCTTACGATGATTCATCACCGCTCGCATTTCGATTCACGAACGTCGAGTTGCGCGAAGCCGACGGTGACTTTGACGAAGATTCCGACATTGATGGCGACGACATCGCAGCGATAACCGAGTGCCTGCAAGGTCCAAACGCAACGCCAATCCCGACCGATTCCGAACTCAGCACGTGTGAAGTCGACTGCATCAACCCATTCGATTTTGACGGGGACTTGGATGTCGACTTGGAAGACTACGCGTCTTTTGCGAGCGTATTAGCGAACGAATAGCAATCAGTGCTTTGGTCGTCAACGCTGGGGGTACCGGCATGATTACGGACTGGCGCCGGTCATTTCTGTTTGGAAATCGGCGAAGTCGTTTAGATCGACGTCGCAATCGCCGTCCGAATCGTGACGCAGCGTGCCATACAATGGGTCTTGGGCGTTCGCGACGATGTTCGCGCCAGCCGGCGTGAAGTCGCACGCATCCACACTGTTGTCCACGCCGTCATCATCGATGTCATCATCGCAATCATCAATCAACCCGTCGCCGTCGAAGTCTGCGTCGCAATCGTCTGGCACACCGTTGGTGTTGCAGTCATTGGCGTCCAGTTCGCACTCGTCTGGAATTGCGTTGGTGTTGCAGTCGGTACTTGTTCCGCCGCCAATATCGCATTCGTCGGGAATACCATTGGTGTTGCAATCATCGCTGGTACCGCCGGCGACGTCATCATCGTCATAGACGTCGTTGTCATTGCAATCGCAATCAACGCGGCGATACGTCACGTCAAATACCCAATCACCTGGAACTCCCAACTGGCAAGCGTCCGCCCACCCTCCGGGAACTGTGAACGCCATATTCTTACCCGGTTGGCAGCCGTCTCCATCAGCCACCACGCTGGGGACGAATGGGTTGCCCGGATTCTGCGTGTTAAGAAACTCAATCGCCACACTGAACGGACCGCTGTTGATGATCTTGTTGCCAGCCATCCCCGAGATGTCAAAAACATTGGTGACGCCATCGTTCAGTGTCGGACCGGGCAGCGTAAACTGCGCCGCGCCCGGATTGGGTAAGCCACTCGGATAAAGATGTAGCGCCTGTTCGACTTGCGCGGATGCGCCACCAATCTGGGAGGCCCAATGCACACCGATCGCGGTGATCTCAATGGGATAATGGTGGGCCGGCGCGTCGACCACCACACCGGCTTGCTCCCCCTGAATGAAATTCGGAATTGGCGTAAACGAAGAAACCGTCCAGTGTCGAAGCGACGGTTCAGAAGGACAGGGTACTACCTCTCGTTCCTGAGCGGAAACCGTCGTCGCAACCAGCACGGTAACGGCAAGACAAATGCGATTCATCGTCGAAATCAGCAAGTTCCGATTCACGAGCCACCACCTGTTCAAAATCATTCACCCTTGATCTATAGGCAACACCAACAATGATTTCTGACGCGACCGGCTCGGTTCGTCCAAAAAATATCTACGCCCGTTGTAATTCCGTCAGAACCTGCCTGACGCCCTCGATTCCCTTCTTTCGCGATCGGTGGGAGATGTCCGCCGGCGAATTGCCTCGATCATTGGCCACCGTCAGCGACGCGTCATGATCGCAAAGAACCCTCAGGGCATCGACTTGGCCGCCCCGCACTGCCGCGAAAACCGGTGTTTCGCCTTTATCGTTTTGTGCTTCAAGGTCACAGCCGCAATCGATCAAGAACTTGATCTGTTCGATGCGACCGTAGAATGCAGCGTCGAACACGGGCGTTTCGCCTTCGAGCGATCTTGCTTCGAGATCGGCACCGTTTTGGATCAGCAGTTGCGATATGGATAAAAACCCTGCTTGTGAAGCGCGATGCAGCGCCGTCTTGCCTTTGTAATCGCGCACGTTGATGTCGCTGTTCTTTCCGATCAGCGGAGCCACCCGCGCCGGATCGTCCGGTGCATTGTGGTTACCCCGACACGCATCCACGAGTGCGGGCCATTTTTCGACGGGAAAACTCGACGGGCGGATCGCGTGCCCGAATCGCTGCGCCAAGTCGCGAAACTTCTTGCGATCAAGCCATCCGCGATGTCGGGTTGCGACAGGGTCAGCGCCGGCTCTGAGAAGTTGCTCGCAGATTTCAATTTGGTCGGTTCCAATCGCATCGTGAAGGATTTGAGGATCGGCTGACGCGTCGGCGCCTGCAGCGAGAAGCTGCGCGACGATGGACGGTTGCCTTCCGGCGATGGCGTATTGCAGCGGCCAAGCCGTGTATGGATTCCAACGGTGCTTTCGCACGATCGGGCGATTCACGCATTTGGAATTGCGGGCGATCTTGCGGTTGAGGAATTCGCCGTCGCCCAGATAACTCGCCGAGTAGACATCGAGCCCAGCTCGCTTCCCATTTAAGTACGTCGCCACTTCGGATTTGTCTCGAATGGTCGCGATCAGCCAGGGCGAAACCTCGACGCGCGTCTCCCGATAGTAGCAACCCACTGCACGCGGATCGGCGCTGTGTTTCTCAAAGAGCAACTTAACGCAATCAAGCCGACCGCCTCGCGCCGCCTCCCACAACATGGTACGGCCATGTGGTCCGATCCAGCGAATGAAATTCCGCTGATCAGCCGCATACGACTTGACCGCATCCAGATCGCCCGACGCACATGCCGGCAAGACGATGCACAGATAATCGCGGTCTTCACCCGTCAATTTCTTCATCGCGTTCCAGCCCTCATTTGTTTTGAAATGCAGACTTGCGTCAGTTGACCGCACTTATCGAATAACGTGGCCGTTTTCGTAGGAGGCGAACTCGGTGGAGCCGTCTTCGGGTCGGTCGAAATCGACGATGCTGCCTTTGGGATACCAGTAGTCGATGCGGCGTGATTGTTTTTCGCTGATTCTTTCGACGTGGGCGTCGAAGAAGACGGCATTGATGCCGCCACGGTGGCGATAGCTTAGTGGGATGTTGGCACCACCGCTGGGGCTTCTCTTGCCGTACGCGCGTGATTCGGTCCACCATGCGCCGGCGCTGGTGAACGATCCGAACCAGTGCGGTTTGAAATCGTGATCGAAATCGAGAATCTTCCTGGGCGGCAGGTATCGCGTTCCGTCGGCGACCGAAATCTTCTCAGCCGGTGTGCCGACTTGCCCGAGGCGACTCTTGTACCGTTTGACGTCCACTTCCCAATCGGGTGGGTTGCGCTTGATCCAGTACACCACGCCCGATCCCGGCGGTGCCAGCGGATGTTCACCGATGTAATCACCAAGGGCGGTCTCTTGGCCCCATTGTTGAAAGTGAACCGGCATCAGATAACTGAGCCCGTTGAAGGCACCATTCTCGTCAACGTCTTTGACGAATAAATCGTGATCGACGGGCTGCTCTTCGTCATCGCCTGGATCGACATACAAAATCGATTTGAAATTGACGCTGGTGCATTTGTAATGTTCGAGAAGAAATCGAAAACGTTGCGCCCGCCCTACCGGCAGCGCGGTCGACGTCGATAAAATCGGTGTCATCCAGTCGTAAAGCTGAACGGGGATGGTCGGGTTGGCCATCGGCGAGCCGTCGCCCGGATAACCCGCGACCCAGGTGGCCATCCCGCTGGTGTTGCGGCCGGGAATCCACTCGTCGTTCTCGACGAAGTACCCACCCATCGCGCTGGCGAACCCGCGCTGGGTGGCCATGCAGACGACGCCCTTGGCTTGTTCGCGGGCCTTCTTGAGACTGGGCAAGAGGATGCTGATGAGTAGGGCGATGATGGAGATCACGACGAGGAGTTCAACCAAGGTGAACGCCTTCGCGCGATTGATAACTCCGACCCATCGACGGGTGTCGGATCGTTGGAAAATATAGACCTTAACCATCTGGAAACGGGGCCCCTGCCCAATTTGTCCTGTATCGTTTCTTTCAATCGCCCGGCAACTGGAAATTGTAACACGGTGACGGCTGCCAGTGAAAGCGGTAAGGGGTCCAGCAGGGCACAGGAAATGTTCCGTGAATGTGGATCAGTCTCTTGAAGCAACACGGACAGGCGGCTAGCATCCCCCTCGTATCTGCGTTGAGCGGTCGTAATGGCCGATACGAAAGCGTAACCCGCTATTTTGACAATCAACGGCTGAGATGCTGATCCCAGTCGAATCGCGACGGAACCCCAAAATCGATGTCCGAAAAATGCCCCTTTGCCAGCACGGATGCAGATGCGTCCGCCGATTCACAGAACGGTGAATCGAGCACGGTGACGCCATTTGATCGACTGCGCCAATCGCTTTCCGGTGGCGTACTCGAACGCATCGCCCGCAAGCCTTCGGTGTTTCACTCGATCATGCTGGCGACCTTGGGCATCCTCTTAACGGTCTTCCTGATCCGCCGCGCTGGTGATGTGTCGACGTTGGGCGATGTCCTTCGCAACAATCAAAATCGCATCTTTGGTTTCTTTTTGTTTACGAACGTATATGTCGTATTGAAGGGATTGGCCCTTCGCCGTGCCGCGCTTGGGTGCGACGTAAAGACATCGTTTTGGCGAACGACGCGAACCTTCTGCGAGTCGTCATTGATCGGGTTGATCGTGGCCAAGATCGCATCCGACGTCTACAAATACACGCGCGTGGGTGACGGATCGCGTGGGGACAAGATCAAAACGATTCTCGTCTACCGCACTGCGTCGATCATCGCTGTCTTGATGCTCTCGGGCGCCGTATCGATCATGTGGGCGGGCACCGTATCTTGGCGCTCCGGGATTGCATGGCTCGTCCCAATCGTGGTTCTGACTTTAATCACGGTTTGTTTCCGCAACCGCGTCACGGAGTGGATTCGCGATCATGGGCAGATGTTGTTGCGGGTTCTGCCGTTTTCGATCGCCGCACTGCTCGCGAAGATTGGTGGGCTGGCGCTTCTGCTAGGCGTCTCGATGGATGGCGAGTTGGTTCAAGTGGCGGCTGCGTTTCTGCTGATCGGATCATTGGCATCCATGACTCAGGTGCCAGCCGGCGTCGGTCTGCTGGATGCCGGATATGCAGTCTTCTTGACCAAGTATGTGGGCACGAGCGGTGCGGAAGCGGCGGCATTTTTGATCAGCTTCCGATTGTTGGGTCCTGTCTATGTCGCAGCCCTGGGTGGCATCAGCATCGTCGCGACAAGTGCAGCCCGAATTTGCTGGAAGAACGCAATCAATCAACAATCGGCATAGACGCCACACATGTGCCACTGCTCTGTGAGCAGTGCCGATCAACGTACCGCCCACGGTACAACACTGCTCCCAGAGCAGTGGCACGTCATCAATCCCTATCGACCGCATGACAGAACACCAATATCGATTCGAGACGTGGCATTGCGGGGCTTTGCGGCGCGCAGTATCGTCCGGCGATGAAATCCAAACGCATCCAACCAGCCACGCAGCCTCTCGATAGAACGGTATCGATTCCCGGTTCCAAATCGCTCACCAATCGAGCGCTCATGATCGCAGCGCTCGCCGACGGCACATCGACACTGACCGAGGCTCTCTTCTCCGACGACACCGAATTGATGATCGCTTGCTTGCAGGTGCTGGGCATTCGTGTCGAAACCGACATGGAAGCGCGCAGCATCGTCGTCCACGGATGCGGCGGCAACATACCGGCCACCGATGGTGAATTATTCTGCGGCAACAGCGGAACCACGATTCGGTTCTGCACGGCGCTTTGCGCGTTGGGCAAGGGTCAATACACGCTGGACGGCAATGACCGCATGCGCCAGCGCCCGATCGCCGACCTCGTTGGTGCCCTTCGAACCACTGGGGCTGTCATCGGATATGACGAAGCCGAAGGATTCCCGCCAATCACCGTGCGCGGGGGTGGAATGCGCACCGCGAAGATCAAGATGATCGCACCGCCGTCCAGTCAATACGTCAGCGCCATCTTGATGGCGGCTCCCTATGCCTCTGGCGATATCTTTCTCGAAGTCAACGAAACCATCAGCGCCCCGTACCTGTCGATGACCTCGAAAACGATGGAAACATTCGGCGTGTCGGTCATGACCAGACAGAGTGATTCAACAATGCGATTCGTCGTCCCAGCCCCCCAGCGCTACGCTGCGCGCGACCACGTGATCGAACCCGACGCGTCAAACGCATCTTATTTTCTCGCTGCACCGGCGATCGCTGGCGGCCGAGTCACCGTCGAGAAACTTGGCACCGACAGCATTCAAGGCGACGTACGCTTTGTCGACGTTCTTGAACGAATGGGTTGTCAGGTCAAACGCGAACCCAACGCGACAACGGTCACCGGACCCCGCACCCCGGCCGACTTGAAGGGAATCGAAGTCGACCTCAACGACATGCCCGATACCGCACAAACGCTCGCGGTCGTCGCCCTGTTTGCAGAAGGGCCCACCGTCATCCGCAATGTCGGCAGCCTCCGGGTGAAGGAGACCGACCGACTGTCGGCGCTATCAAACGAGTTGAAGAAGCTGGGGGCAACGGTATATACCACCGAGGATTCGATCGAAATCACGCCACCCGAAAAACTTCAGCCAGCCAGCATTCGCACGTACGACGATCACCGGATGGCCATGAGCTTCGCGCTGGCTGGATTGCGGTTCAATGGCGTTGAGATCGAAGATCCGACATGCGTGAACAAGACATTCCCGGATTTTTTCGATCGATTTGAAGCGATGGTTTCGTAGATCGCAGTTAGAGTTGGCGACTACTCGGCGACGAGGTTCTTGCTGCGCAGATCGATGGTTCGCTTGTTGCCACCGGTCGAGAACCTGACGGCTTGGCGCCCTTTGTCGAGCAGAAACAAGTACACCAGTTGATAGTCTTTCTTAAAATGCTGGTTCTTGATTTTGTTGAAATCTTTGAATCGGCCGCCGCCTGATTCGAACGTCGGATAGTAGGTCAGCTCACAATACTTTTCGCGGCCAACCTTTGCGACGGCATACTTGCCACAGGCGAGAATCTTATTGCCTTGGTCGTCTTCGACGGTGTAGTTTTCCAGCGTCTGGACGCTGAAGTTGAGCGCCCTCCCCAGGGTACTTCCGGCTTTTAGACTTTCGACGTTGAGTTGAAGCAGCGCCTTGCCACTAGGCACCTTGAGGCCAGTGACTGGCCCGTCTGATTTGACGACTCCCTGATCGTCGAGTTTGCCGGTCAGAACACCTTGCGCGAGAATGCCAGATTGGATTTCCGTGTCCACCTCTTGGAATGCGGTGAACGTCATCGGTAGGTCGCTTCCGAACCGCGACGATTTGAATTTCACGCCAGAGACGCGCCCACCGCCAGAAGATCCGCTCCTATTTGATGATGATGCCGTCTGCGTGGGTTCACTTCGCACTGGCGCGGAAGCCTGCGGTGCCGAATCGGGTTCTTCACCGGTCAGAACAGCTTTCTGCGATTTGGTGAACGGGACGTAACCACCGACTTTGAAGCGTACTTCCTCGGGCTTAAAGTCTTCAGGCACCTCAAATGCCACTTCGATCTTGTTCGACGCCGGAACCAAGAACACCTTCCCGGCGACGGGTTGGACTTCTCGGTTTCCCGATTTCCATTTGGCGATGTATCGGCTTGGGTCATCGGGATCGATCACACCCGTTGCGGGGATGGTCATGACCCGACCCCTGGACGTACCAACAATGCGAACCGACGTCGGACTGAAGCGCTTTTTCTTGTCGACGTCCTCACCTTCGGCTGAGATTTGCAACGACACATGCACAAACACGTTGCCTGTGTCCGGCGTGGGATCGATGGGTTCGGCGACGTCTGGCGTGTTGCGCTGCCCAGTGACGAGGTTGTAGAGATACGTGAGCTGCCCGACATCAGTGACTTTGACGTCGTCACTCTTGACCACACGGGAAACTCCCAATGGAAGCGCGTGTGCGTAGGCGAGGTCGCTGATCAAATTTGAATGCCGGCGTTCGAAGGAGTCGTCGGGATCGGAGTCGCTGAAGGTGTCGACGCTCAGCTTGCCCGCACAAGCAACCGCGAATTGATCGGGCTTGAGCCATAGCTCAGATTGGTCGAATTCCAGTTTGGTCGGATCGAAGCGGCGATAACCAAAGAAGCCGCCCGTCACTTCTCCTGTTTGGCTGACATTGACTCCCCACGGCAACATCTGAATGGCGCAAGCAATCACGCCGCTGGTCAGCATCGCGCTGAAGAAACCAAACACACCACCGGAAACCCAGTCGATGATCTGAGGCAGCAGGTTTGATCGCGGGATCCACATATCCAGCAACACGCGGAGGACAATCAAAGGCACCGCAAACATCGCAGCCAGCGCCAAGGCGTGAGCATACTCAGGAGCAAACCCCATGAACACCGACTCGGCGATCGCTTCATAGGTGCCGAATGAAACCACCGTCGAGATGACAACAAGGACGCAGGTTATCGCCGCACTGGTCAACCCTTGGATGGCTTGCATGTACGTCACCGCCAAAATGAAACAAACCAAGAATATTGAAAACAACATGGCACAACCTCCTGCCTACCTGACAATCCCGACTTGTTTCTCTCTTGACTCAATCCCCGTCGCATGCCTCGACAGGCTTACGATGCCGAAACGATGATGCACCGATTACTTACTATTTTCCCGCAATCCCCGCATGACTTCGGCCATACTGGTTTGACCTGCGATGACTTTGAGCAGCCCCTCCTCTTGAAGGTACCGCATTTTTTCGCCACGGGCCTGCGCTTTGATCTGGTTGGGCGACGCGCCACTGGCGATCAATTTACGAATGGGGTCGCTGATCACGAGCAATTCAAAGACACCGGTCCTGCCGACGTATCGACTGTTCTGACATGTTTGGCAAATAATCTCCCGGCCCTTCTTGTCCAAAATGGGCTGACTTGGCGGGCGATAAAAATGTTCGATTTTATCAACGGGTAAATTGGCTTTGCGGAGAAGCTGCTCGTCCGGTTGATAAGCTTCGCGGCAGGCATTACAGAGCACCCGCAACAACCGCTGCCCCACGACTGCGACAAGCACGTTCGCCACCGCCTTGGGATCTTCGACCAATGCAATCAGGCGGGCCACCGCGTCAAACGTACTGGACGCTCGCATGGTCATATAAATCTTCTTGTCCACTGCCGCCCGTGCCGCAATCTGAGCGGTCTCCCGATCCTCGCACTGATCGACCATGACAATGTCCGGTTCGCGGCGAAGGACCGTTTGCAGCGCTCGGGCATAGCTGACTTCGTCGGACGTTCCTTTGTGCTTTTGCTGGGTGATGTTGTCCAGCTTCATCATCGGGTCGATTTCGAGCGAATAGATGTTCTGCAGATAGGCATCGTGCGACCGAAGCGTGGCGTACTGCGTTGTCGATATTCCCGATTCATTGGGTCCGGCAAACAGAATCAATCCTGAATCGAGCGCCGCCAGTTCTTTGAATTTTTGCAGTCGTTTCTCGTCAAAACCCAACTCTTCGGGCTTGAGCAGCGTACCGGTCCGACTCATCTTCAAACGCAACCGCTCTCCCTTGGTTGAGCCCGACGTTCGTACTTCAAGCCCGCTGGGTTTCTGACCACCTCCGAGCAAACCGGCTGAGATCATGCCCGTTTGAGGCCGGCGCTTTTCTTCCGCATTCAACCCACACGCCCGCTTGAGAAAGGCCATCGCCTGATCGGCAGTCTCGCGTGTCAAGACGCCCTCTTGCTCGAAAACCACGCCGTCAATCTTATAGATCACGCGCACTTCTTCGTCGCCGATCAAAATGTCGGCATCGCTGGCACGCTTCCACAACGCATCGAACAGCAAGTCTTGCGTCGCATCAAACTCGTCGGCTTCGACCGAATCTTCCGGCTTATCGATTGGCTTCTTGTCCGGTCCGACCAATTTGACGCGGATACCTTTGTCCGTCTTCTTTTCCTTATTGCCTTTAAGGCCGGCAATCACCCGTTTGAAATGACCAACGGTCATCACGTGGTTGTTCGACGCCAAACGTCCGTTGCGGTGAACGACGTATGCAATCAGAGCACCGGCCGCCAGAATGATCCAGAATGCCAACCCCAGCCAGTAAGCGTTCAGCTTCCACGGAAGGACCAGCATGATCACGACGCCGCCCAGTCCTCCGCCCAGCACCACGCTGTTCCACATTTCCCGTTTGGTCTTGACGCGATCAGCGTCGCGATCGACCCACTGCGCCGCAAACGCCCACGCAATGAAAACCAAAAGGAAAACCACTATTTTGAAAATGCTGAAGTAAGGGCTGACCGCCGCCAACGTAGGTTCGAAGGATATTGAATGCATGGCACCTGAAAGGGTGGGAAGGAAACGGTCTGGCGTTCGCAATCACGCCGACCAAACGCTAATCCAATAAGACACGCCGAAGACTAACCGCATCTAACCGATGATGCCACTACTAGCCGATGATGCCACTGCCTGCAATATTGATTCCCTTGAGCTTCATTTTGAGTTCCTCGGCGTTCGGGGCGGCAGCATAGGCAATTTCCTGGCTAATGTATTCTTCCTCAACCAACTGCCGCAGCGACTCATTGAAGTCGAGCATCCCTTCACCGTAGGAACTTTTGACCACGCCGAGAATATCCGAGTCGCGACCGTCGGCAAGCAGCTTGCGGACCGTAGCATTGACCACGCAAACCTCCACGCACGGGACGCGGGGCACGTCGGGCCGGATCGTTTTGAGCAACTTCTGACAGACGATGCCCTGCAAGTTAAACACAAGCGAACTTCGAACCAGCGCCCGGGCGTTTTCGGGGAACAATTCCAAAACGCGCGTGATCGTACCAGCCGTCCCGTTGGCGTGAACCGTTCCGAACACAAGGTGGCCCGACTCGGCTGCGTGCAGTGCGGCTGCAAACGTTTCCTGATCGCGCATTTCGCCAATCAGCACAACATCTGGATCCTGACGCATCAGGTACTTGAGCGCGGCGTGAAAGTCATGGACGTCAATGCCGACTTCACGCTGGTTGATAAATGATTTTTTGTCTTCGTATTGAAATTCGATCGGGTCTTCAAGTGTCACGATGTGGCACGATCGCGTCTTGTTGATCTGTTCCATCATGGCGGCGATGGTCGTACTCTTGCCGCTACCCGTGATACCCGACACCAACACCAAACCCTGATGATGCTGAGCTAGACGTTCTAATACAGGAGGCAGATGCAGTTGCGAGTAATCCAGGATGTCCGACGAAATGCGGCGGGCGGCCATCGACATCAAGCCGCGCTGCAAGAAAACGTTCACGCGAAATCGCGAGCCGCCAACGGCTTGATGGGCAAAGTCCATCGCACCGTTTTCATGAAACTTGCGCGTCTGATCTTCGTTCATGATCTCAAAGATCATGCTGCGAATTTTTTCGTCGCTCATTGGACCGGTTGACATTGACTTCAGCCCGCCGCGCACGCGCACCTTGGCAGCCGACCCGGCTTTGAAGTGCAAGTCCGATCCGCCCATTTTTTCCATGGCGCGAAACAGCTTGTCGACTTTTGGCGCAGACGACGACTTGCCGGATGGGCTATCGTCACCGTCAACATCAAGGGCTTCCGCCCCGTTCTGGATATCATCAGTATCTGACACGTTATCTCCAACCACCGAGTAACTACGCAACGGGCAGGACGAACTCGCCTGACTCAGCTTGTGCGAGAGGCCCTTCATTTTAGGGTATCGATGGGCCCGTTCAAGTACGCCTTAAACCAATCGACAAATAGGCTCGTTCCAGACCCTCGGGTGATCGGTGCGACAACATCTTACAATGATCGGCCTGCCCGGGCGCTCTGGGTAACATGCATCTCCAATTCGACTCGACAGACAGGAGTGGACGCGCATACGATTGAGTCATCGATACGTCGGTGCCGGCATCAGCATGAAACCAACGCCAGAAAATTGGCCAGGCGTCAATGAATTCAGCCACCAGTGGAATATATTCACGAATGAACGAATCCCCGAACGTGGGCAGCCAAACCGCCGAGGAGCCCGAAATGAGAAGACGCGCCATCACACCATGTCCGGGTCGGGGGTTTACACTCGTCGAATTGTTGGTTGTGGTGTCGATCATCGCCCTGCTGATCAGCATCCTGCTCCCGTCGCTCAAACGCGCCCGTGAGCAGAGCAAACTCGTCGTCTGCAAAAGCAACCTGCACCAGATCGGCACGGGCATTCAACTTTACGCCCAGGACAATCGAGGGCTGATCCCGCGCGGGCCCGAACCGGCGATGCCGATCGACCTCGGCGGCAATCATCTGGCTACCAACCAATTGTGGATGGGGAACAACGCCAGCTTCGTGTCGATGTTTTCGCAGTGCCAGTTCACCGGGCTGGGCATGCTGCATGCGACGACGCTTCCCGATTTGAATCTGTTCTTCTGCCCGTCGGACAACAGCTTCAACCGCACGGAGGAATCACCGAAAGTTCCGACGTCACGCCCGAACGAAATTGACTGCGAATCGAACACCGATTTTGCCGACGAGGCGTTCGGTTCATACCAATACCGGCAACTCGACAACCTGCCCGAAAATGCCAACACCGGAAATCTTGATCGGCTGGGCTTTCACACCATCGACGGAATCAAGGTGCGGGTAACGGCGCTGGCGATGGACACCAACGCCCTAGGCCTCGATGAGGATTCGTACCACACCAATCACAAGGGCGAGTTCAGCAACGTGCTCTTCAAGGACGCGTCGGTAACAACGTTTCGCAACCGCGACAACGTCCTCGGAATCGATCGAGAAGTTTTCGAGGAAGCAGTCGTCGGCAATCTGCAAGCGATTTTTGACGCGATGGATCAACTTCTCATTAATGCCGACTTCGCATACGGCAGTTCACCCCACGACGCCCCGACGATTCAAACGGCAAGGTAGCCCCGCAAGGCCGTCGAAGCGGTTGGCAATGCGTCAAGAATTTATGGCAACCCTGAATTGTTCCTCATCGTCATTCCCGTGTGCGCGGGAATGACGGGAAAGTTTGATTTCATTCGACTAGCGCAATAAGCAAGCGGGTGCGAATCCGCATTGCGCGAACGTCGCACCCGCTTTTTTTGCTTATTTATTCGGAACGCTTCATGGGCATTCAATATCCGCCAGGTTTTCATCCCAGCAGTGGTATTCATCGTCGCCGAAATGCATGGCGTTCTTGACTCGGCCGTCCTTGTTGTCGCGACTCCACTCGATATCTGTGGTCTGGTCCGACGACGGAAGGTAGATTTCGTACGATGCGTCGAACGGTTCATCATCTGAGATCCCAAAGAATATGAATCCCCCGTTGTCCGCGTGATCAGGAATTACGTTCGTATAACGGATATCACCGGTGCCGGCTGCCTCATTGACGTTGTAGACAATATCCACAAATGACGTCGGATCGTCGGGGTCGCGATTCAGGCTCCAAGATCCTTCCGAACCGAGGATGTTTGACGTTCCCGAGAACCAGTTGAAGTCGGTGTAATCGCCTTCCCTCGAGACGAACATGTTCCAGTTCACGTTGGCACCGTTGATCTGACCCTGCAATTCGGCGGAATAGGTCACACCGTTGACCACGACGTCATATTCCCACGACCAAATTCCTTGAGCGTTCAGCGTGGGTTCGTGATTGAAAGACTCGACAAATGCACCGACCGGAACGGCCAGCGTGATGGTCACGACCGTGTTCCAGAACAGAACACTCCCTGCAGCGTATCCCCAGTTCTCGATTGGCAAGACGCCCCTCGTGCGCACAACCGGATCCGCGTCGTTGTTTTGCTCAAAGTCGCTGAAGTCGATGACAAACGTTGACGTTGGCGGAATTTTTGGCGCTTCCTCGGTGTTACCGCCACCGTCATCGGGTGGAGTCGTCATGCATCCTGTACCGTTGAGCATTAGCCCGATAACAACCAAAGACGTGACCAATCGTCGAATCTGACCCATGAGATTATCTCCTTGTTTCTGCAATCCTAACATTCGATACAGGTCCATGCGTTGCGCCGATCCGGATGTGGGTGTCGGCTGAGCATGTCTCTGAACGTCAAACCCGCGCGATTCGACGATTCTGTTTGATTCAATAACGCCACTAATTCAAGAACGACGTTCAGGCACCAATGTTGCAATCCCTGATCCCGTGACGCTTCGACTTATTCGTCATACTGGGGTGACGTTATTCTATTCGGTGACCAAGTGTCGGTAAGAACCCCCTGGCCTAGGAGGGTATTTAGGCTCCATCTTTCTTCTCAACCTGCAAGGTCTCCATATCGACCACATGGTTGTATTTACTCAACTCCCCTTCCAACGTATCGCGAAAACCCTCCTCGATCGCGATGGAGCCGTCATCCTTGCGGATACAGGGAATCAGCGTCGCGACCCCCGTCTTCGGGTGTCGGGCGGGTATCCGTGCGGCTTCTTCGTTGGACAGATTGAACAGTTCACCGGTCGAAACACAGACATAGTCGAATCGATCAGGGATCGCCGGATACGGTGACGATTCCTGAGTCAACATGATAATTGCCGCGACCATCAGCATGGCCACGGCTGCGATAAGCTTCATGTGCTGTTTCAGTCCACCCATGGGAAAGATTATGTGTCGCGATTCCAGAGCGTGCAAATCGTGGGGCAATCGATGGCCCGTGGACTTGATAATGAAGGCGTCTGCGGGCATTTACAGCCACCCCACGATTGGTCATCATGCACATATATGTGGCGGTGGTCGCCGTATGGAGGTCAGGCTTGCAAACGCAATATGAAATCGCAGTCATCGGGAGCGGCAACGCGGCAGAAGGCGTTGTGCATGGTCTCCTTCGCAAGATGATTCTGCTCGACGATCGTATCATCGCCACCGACCCAAACGCCGATCGACGGGCGGCCTTCGCCGATCGATTCAACATCACCACCACCGACGACAATCGACAGGCTGTCAGCGACAGCTACCTCGTGTTGCTGGCCGTCAAACCGCAAGTGTTCAAGGACGTCTGCGCGGGTTTCGCCGATGCGGTGCGCGACGATCATGTCATCGTGTCCATTATGGCTGGCGTGCCCACACAATTGATCGAAGCCCAGTTTCCAAACGTCAAAGCCCGCGTCGTTCGGGTCATGCCCAACCTCGCGATGCACGTCCATGAAGGGATGGCTGGCATCTTCGCGGGGCAACACGCCACCGAAGCAGATGTCCTTCGCACCCAGCGCGTCTTTGAAGCTGGCGGTCGGGCAGTGGTCCTGACGAACGAATCGATGATGGACGCGGTGACTGCCGTTTCGGGAACAGGGCCGGCATACTTTTATTATTTCTGTGAAGCGATCATCGATGCCGGCCAAAAAGCCGGCTTGTCATTGCAAGAATCGAAACTGTTGGCGACGCAAACGTGCCTGGGGGCTGCGCGGATGATGATCGAATCGTCCGATGCACCCGACATCTTGCGAAAAAAAGTCATGTCGCCCGGTGGTACGACCGAAGCCGCGGTCAAGTCGCTCGACGACGACAAAGTCAAGGAAAGTTTGGAGCGCGCGGTCCTCGCCGCGTGGAACCGATCGAAAGAACTTGGTCATTGATCAAGTCGAATCAAATAAATTGTGCCAATATATGGCACTGACAATCATCGGATTTCGGCCGTCGTGCCGCTGAGGAGATTCTCATGTTACCCCCCTATCGCCCGGAAGCGTACGTTGACTTCACACAAGAAGGTCCCCGCTCGAAAATGCTTGACGCCATCGGGCAAGTCAGCAGCCAACTCGGGCGCACCTACCCGCTCCGCATTGGCGGCAAGGAAATCACCACCGACCAGAAGATCACATCCATCTGCCCAGCCGCCCGTGACCAAGTCGTCGGAACCGTCAGCAAAGCCAACGCCGACCAAGCCGGTGAAGCCATCGCAACCGCTTACGAAACCTTCAAAATGTGGTCACACTTCGACCCCGAAGGGCGGGCTCGCATCTTGGCAAGGGCAGCCGCGATCATGCGCCGGCGGGTTTATGAACTGTCCGCGTGGATGTGCTTTGAAGTCAGCAAGAGTTGGATCGAAGCCTACGCCGACGTATGCGAAACGATCGACTTTCTCGACTTCTATGCCCGCGAAATGATGCGGTTGGCCGGCGGGCACGAAACCACACCCTTTGACGGTGAAGAGAACGAAGTGCGATACATTCCGCTCGGTGTGGTGGTGGTGATCCCGCCGTGGAATTTCCCGCTCGCCATCTGCGCGGGGATGACAACGGCGGCGATCGTGACGGGCAACACCGTTGTCCTCAAGCCGGCTAGCACCGCGCCGGTTATCGCGGCGAAGTTTGCCGAAATCATGATGGAAGCGGGCCTGCCCGACGGTGTGCTGAATTTCCTACCGGGCAGCGGCGCTGAGGTCGGCGACGTACTGGTAAATCATCCCAAGACGCGACTGATTGCCTTCACAGGATCAAAGGACGTCGGGCTCGAAGTGTTCAGGAAAGCGGCGATCGTTCATCCGGGACAGATTTGGCTGAAGCGCACGATTCTCGAAATGGGTGGCAAAGACTGCATCGTCGTCGATCAGACCGCCAACCTAGATGACGCAGCCAAGGGAATCGTCGCGGCTGCGTTTGGATTCCAGGGGCAGAAATGTTCCGCGTGTTCGCGGCTCATCGCCCATACGTCGATTTACGAAGAGCTGTTGGACAAGGTGGCTGAAGGTGCCAAGGCGCTTTCGATCGGTCACACAGCCAGCGCCGAAAACGTGTTCATGGGCGCGGTCGTAGACGAATCCGCATACGGAAAAATCAACGATTACATCAACATCGGCAAGAGCGAAGGCCGCACCGTCTTGTCTGACGGCAACGTGCCCGACAACGGGTTCTTCATTCCGCCCACGATCATCGCCGACGTCGATCGCAACGCCCGCATCGCCCAGGAAGAGATCTTCGGACCCGTACTCGCGGTCATTCGCGGGCGCAACTTCACCGAAATGCTCGACATCGCCAACGACACCGAATACGGCCTGACCGGGGCGCTGTACTCAAACAATCGAAGCCGGCTCGAACGAGCCCGCCACGAGTTCCATGTCGGAAATCTGTACCTGAATCGCAAATGCACCGGGGCGCTCGTGGACGTTCAGCCATTCGGCGGATTCAACATGTCCGGAACCGACTCAAAAGCCGGCGGACGCGATTATCTGCAACTGTTCATGCAAGCCAAAACCATCTGCGAGCAGTTCTGATCGAGATTGTGGCGGCGGATCGATCGGAATATGTGGGGTGCCACAGGCTTCCCGGAAGATTGGCTGTTGGGTCACGGGTAGGGTCCGCTGTGCGGACCAATGCAAGCCACATCCAAATGTTTTCACTGAAGGTCCGCACAGCGGACCCTACTTGCTTGTAAAAATGGCAGGAATCAAAGCGATTTTCACAGGGCCCGTTGACGAAAAGGGCGGTGATGGTACGATCATCGCCCCCATGGTGGGTAGATTGGCCAGTTTCTAGAAGTCCGCCGGTGCGGATTGGACGCGGGTGTGCATCGCATCCTTTGGCCAAACGAAAGAAGGCCAACGATCATCGGCCCTAGACTAACGCAGGAAAGACGCAGGTATTTGTGGCAAAAACGGAAAGCATTCAACTAGAAGCCGTCGTCGTTAAGGCACTGCCCAATGCCATGTTCCTCGTCGAAGCCGAAATGGAAGGCGACGACAAGACCAAGCACGAAGCCCTCTGCACCATCGCCGGCAAAATGCGAAAGTACTACATCCGAATCCTACCCGGCGACCGCGTCACCATAGAACTCTCCCCCTACGATCTATCCCGCGGCCGAATCACCTACCGCCATCGAAACTAACAAAGCCACGCACCCCGGAATCAAGTACGCCAACTCTCGAAGATCAAACTGCGCGCAAACTCTAGTATAGACGGGCCGGTAACAACCAAAACTACAGTTCGAATTTAAGAACTGCCGATCTCAAGATCGTGTGTCGTCGAATTGAGATGCCCCCAAGCGAGGTAGTCGTTAAATGCATGTACCGCTCGCGAACGTCGCGCAGAGCGATATACACACTTTGGACATGGTCCGTTAATAATGCAACTCAGCCTTTCGGCGGATCAACCGTTTGTGATACAATTGGCGGTGCTACCATTGGGCACTGCTCGGGCAACTCGATGGCAAGTGGTATGATTGACGCCTGGCGCACTTGATACGCCGCCATGTTGACGACGCATCACACCAACCTTCGCCGCACGGAGGGCCACCTGCGATGAACGATTCCAAAGCAAATCGAATCCACATGATCAATTGTAAATCCAATTCGCTGCCCGGTATCTTAGCAGTGATATGCCTCGTTCAACTCGGATCGGCTGGATCTGCGTTCGCAGCCGACTGCAACAATAATGGCGTCGAAGACGCGACCGACATTGCGGCTGGCACAAGCTTCGACTGCGATACCAACGGAGTTCCCGATGGGTGCCAGATTCAACCAGATTTTTCGGGCCAGTTGGTCATCTCAACCGAAACCAATGAACCGCAGTCTGTCTTTGCTGCGGATCTGGACGGCGACGGAGACTTGGATGTTCTTTCAGCGTCATTCTTTGACGACAAGATCGCCTGGTATGAGAACACTGATGCGTCCGGTACGTTCGGACCACAGCAAATCATCAGCACTTCAATGTTCTTCGCATCTTCAGTCTATGCGGCAGATTTCGACGGCGACGGAGACCTTGACGTAATCTCCGCATCATGGTCCGACAGCAAGATTGCGTGGCACGAAAATACTGATGGGTCGGGCGTATTCGGGCCCCCGCAGATTATTACGACTGCAGCGGATCAACCGAGATCCGTCATTGCAGCAGATATAGATGGCGATGGGGACGCGGATGTGCTATCCGCCTCAAACAATGACGACAGCATCGCGTGGTATGAGAACGTTGACGGGCAAGGCAATTTCGGGGCGCAGCAAGTCATCACAACTGCGGCCGACTACGCAAGATCTGTGTTTGCAGCAGACATGGATGGCGACGGAGATCTCGACGTACTCTCGGCATCGGAAAATGACGACAAGATTGCCTGGTATGAAAACACCGATGGATTAGGCAGTTTCGGACTCCAGCAAGTCATCACGACTGCTGCCGACGGCGCGCGGTCGGTTTTTGCCTTTGACCTGGATGGCGACGGGGACACCGATGTGCTATCCGCTTCGTTCAATGACACTAAGATTGCTTGGTATGAAAACACAAATGGCCTGGGCAATTTCGGACCACAGCGGGTCATCGGACCTCATGCCGACTCTGCGCAATCCGTATTCGCCGGGGATCTAGACGGCGACGGGGACGGAGACGTCCTTTCATCATCGTCGCTTGATGGCAAGCTCGCCTGGCATGAGAACGTAGATGGATTGGGCAATTTTGGACATATGCAAGTCATCCACACCGGTCTCGCTGGTGCCTCGTCTGTATTCGCTGCGGATCTGAGCGGAAATGGAAATCTGGACTTTATCGCTGCTAACCGTTTGCGCGACAAGATCACTTGGCACGAGAACATCGGTGTTCCGGAAATCCCCAATGATTGCAACGACAACGGTACGCCTGACGCGTGCGAATTAGTTCACGCTACGAGTACCGACTGTAACGACAGCGGCATACCTGATGACTGCGAACTGGTCGAAGGTGATTGCGACGGAAACGGTGTCCTCGACGAGTGTGAGCCGACAGTAAACGACTGCAATAGTAACGATGTGCACGACGAATGCGAGTTGGTCGGAAACGACTGCAACACCAATGGTATCCCCGATGATTGCGAGATCGCCGAACAAACAAGCAACGACGACAACGGCAACGGAATCCCCGACGAATGTGAATCATCCGACGGCGATTGCAACAGCAACGGCGTGCCCGACCATGTTGAGCTTCAGACAAGTTTCTCGAGCCAACAAATTGTTTCCGAATCAGCCGACGGCGCGTGGTCGGTTTTCACCGCAGATCTTGACGACGACGGCGATCTTGACTTGATCTTGGGGTTGAGATATGGCGACAGTGTTATCTGGTACGAAAACACTGACGGGCTTGGAGGATTCGGGCCCGCGCAGGTCATCACCACCGCCGTCGACGAGGCCGTTTCCGTTTTCGCCGCAGACTTGGACGGCGACGGCGACATCGATGTGCTTTCGGCGTCGCAAACAGACGACAAAATAGCATGGTATGAGAACATCAACGGGCTGGGGGGCTTTGGTCCCCAGCAAGTCATCACGACCGCGGCCGAGGACGCAACTTCTGTGTCTGCGGCTGATTTGGATGGTGACGGCGACCTCGACGTGCTCTCTTCATCGGCTTCTGACGACAAGATTGCATGGTATGAGAACACTGACGGTCTGGGGGGCTTCGGACCCCAGCAGGTCATCACCACAACCGCCGACCGCGCATTAGCCGCCTACTCCGCGGATTTGGACGGCGACGGGGATCTTGACGTGCTTTCGGCGTCAGTGGGTGATAACACGATTGCGTGGTACGAGAACACAGATGGGCTAGGCAGCTTCGGATTCCGGCAGGTTATCACCACGGTAGTTACCCAAAACGTGCAAAACGTTGACATTTACGCTACTGACCTAGACGGCGATGGTGACTTCGATGTGCTCTCGGCGTCAGCCGATGAGGACAAAATCGCTTGGTACGAAAACACTGACGGAGTGGGCGGTTTTGGGCCACAGAAAATCATCACCACTGAAGCCAATAACGCGGGTTCCGTAATTGCCGCCGACATGGATGGTGATGGTGACGCTGATGTACTTTCGACATCAAACATTCCATCCAAGGTAGCTTGGTACGAGAACCTGATCGATGCCGCCCTTGGTGGACCGGATGGCTTTGGGCCTCAGCAGACCATCACCTTGGACGCCTACGGCGTGGTTTCCATAATTACTGCGGATCTAGACGGTGATGGCGATCTTGACGTGGTTTCGGCGTCAGTGGGTGATGACAAAATCGCATGGTACGAGAACGAATCACAATACGACTGCAACCAAAACCGCATTCACGATGAATGCGACGTTGCCGGTACATTTAGCACCGACTGCAACGCCAACGGTATACCCGATGAGTGCGAAATGCAGGCAATCAATGCCTCTCCCAGTGCCATTGAATGCCCTGGCACAGAGGTGACGCTTGATGCTGGGGCTGGCTATAGCAGCTACTTGTGGGAGCCCGGCGGAGAAACCAGTCAGACCATCCAGGTTATGACGCCTGGGACTTACCGCGCTACCGTCACAGGTGGCGCGGGTATGTGCGTTGAATCCCATTCAATCGGCGTGGCATTTGGCGGATCAGAGCAGGGCGGTCCCGCAGTGTTGGCTTCAAGCAAACTGACAAATAGCGTCGTGGCGATCCACGCCGAAACAGGCAAGAAAATTTTCGATTTCGCACCTCAGAGCGCGAATGGGCTCAACGATCCGAACGGCATCACCGTCGATTCTGTCGGTCACGTTTACGTCGCCAGCGTTAACACATCAAGCGTGATGAAATTCGCCGCATTCTCGGGCGAGTTGATCCGCGAGTACACTGGAACACTCACTGATCCGGTTGGCGTGCTGGTCGCCGAGTCGGACACCCTACTCGTCTCGAATTGGTCGGATGACAGCGTTCATACATTTGATATCGTCACAGGACAGTCACTTGGGCAGTTGGTCGCAAGTGGTGCTGGTGGGCTCGACGGACCGGCTGACATGCTGCTTACGCTTGATGGAACACTGTTGGTATCCAGCCAGAAAGGTGATCAGGTCCTTGCCTACGACGCCGAGACTGGAGCATTTGGACACGTTGCGGCGCAGGGTGGCGGGCTTATGGACCCTGCAGGATTATTACTCGACCCTCAAGGCAACCTACTCGTTGCGAGTTTCAACAGCGATCAAGTGCTGCGGTTTGATCCCGATACCGGCACATTGATTGACGTTTTCGTCGGTGACAATCCGAGCACGACTGGAACCGACGAGAGCGGCGGATTGGATGGGCCCGAAGGACTTGAGTGGAACGCGAACGGACACTTGCTGGTCAACAACCGCTACGGCGGCGGTGTACTGGAGTATGACGGAACAACCGGTGCCTTCATACGTGCGTTTGGTGCGGATGCGCTTGATCAACCAACATACTTGGCGATGACGTCGCTCGATCGGGATTGCAACGAAGATCGCATTCCGGATTACTGCCCAGACGATACAGGGGTGGCTGGCAAGGATTGCAACTTCAACGGCGTTGCCGACAAGTGCGACACGACATCGGCTGGCGACTTTGACGCAAATGGTGTTTTGGACATCGTCGACTTCGGCTACCTAGCAGATTGCCAAGCTGGCCCGGGCATTTTGCCATCGCCAGCCGGTGGCTCCTGTACGGAAATGTGCTTGCAGGTGTTCGACGCAGATGCGGACGGCGATGTCGATCTACACGATTTCGCAGAATTTGTGCAATCGCATTAGAGCGAGGCAGTTTGAAGCGTGAATCTATCGCAACTATCTGAAAAGGATTGCGAAATGAACGCAACCACATCGAGACGAGTTTGCGCGAGCATTTTCCGATCACGCTCATTTCTGATTGCGTTGTTGACGATGTGTTTTATTCATCTTCAAAGCGCCGGCGATGCGCGAGCAGCCGACTGCAACAGCAACGGTGTTGACGATGTAATCGAAATCGCTCTAGGCACCAGCGATGATTGCAACACCAACGGCTTGCCAGATGATTGTGACGTTACGCTAGCATCTTTAGAATTTAAGCGGATCGTCTACACTCTCATAGACCCTGTCCCGGCCGTGGCTGCAGATCTCGATGGCGATGGCGACCAAGACCTAGTTTCTGCATCTCGCGAAGACGAATCGATCGCCTGGTATGAAAACGCTAATGGGCTTGGCGACTTTGTGCACAAGCAGACTCTCTCGCTTGCCGACTCACCGACTTCTTCGATTGTTGCTGACATAGATGGTGACGGACACCTCGACTTGGTGTACGCATCGGAGGATGACGACACGATTGGATGGAGCTACAATACCGATGGCCGCGGCAATTTCGGAATTGCCCAGACGATTGACACGTCAATAAACCAACCTCGTACAGTGAGTACCGCCGACCTGGACGGAGATGGAGATTTAGACATTATTACTGCGTCGTACACCGACACGAAAGTGGTTTGGTATGAGAACGAGAATAGCGTTGGAATGTTCTCTGCTCAACAGCTTGTCGCTTCTGGCGTTTCAAGTCCACAATCCGTATGCACTGCAGACATTGACAGTGACGGCGACATTGATGTCCTCGTCGCCTCAGCAATTACGGATACGATTGCTTGGTATGAGAATACAGACGGAACGGGCGGGTTCGGCACAGAACATTTCATAAGCAATTCTTCCGACTCCCCACTTCCGATCGTTACTGCCGATATTGATTCAGATGGAGACATTGATGTACTCTCGGCGTCGCGATACGACCATACAGTTATCTGGCACGAGAATACTGATGGACAAGGAGCCTTCAACACAGAGCATGTTGTCACTGACACAGCATTTAGTGTCAGATCCATGTTCGTTTCGGACTTCGACGGTGATGGAGACCTCGACGTTCTCGCCTCCCCGACCGGTGGCACGGTTGGTTGGTACCCGAATGTAGACGGGATGGGGAGTTTCGGCGCCCAGCAGGTTTTTGCGACCGGCTCTTACCCCGACGCAGTGTCTGCGGCTGACCTCAATAGCGATGGAAACAATGATCTGATTTCGACGACAGCATCCACTTCAAGTGGCAGAATCGGCTGGTATGAAAGTTCAAGACTCAACGACTGCAATAAGAACCGAGTCCCGGACGACTGCGACATTTCCGGGGACACAAGCACCGATTGCAACAACAACAGTGTCCCCGACGAATGCGAACTGGTTGTCGAGATTTCGGCAAGCTCTGGTTCATTGTCGCCGTTCTATTTCGAGTTTCCGCAGCAGTTTGAAATCGATTCGCCGCCTCCTGCTTTTGGCGATGTCACACTGGCCCTCACAGCCCGGTCTGACTTTGGAGAAAACTACGCGCCGCAATTCGCCCATGTTAACGTTAACGGCATTCCCGTCGGCGACATCTTTCGGTTCTTGCCAAGATGCGAAACGACGACGGATGTCCTGACCATTCCATCTGCCCCGTTCAATGCTGCAATCAAGAGCGGGAAAGCGGTCATCGATTTCATTCCGACAGCGGAAGTCGATTCGTGTTCAGGCAGTTTTATCGAAGTGACGGTACGGTATGAGACGAATTTCGATTGCAACTCGAACGGAATCCTCGACGAATGCGAACTTGATAACAACGATTGCAACACGAACGGCATCCCCGATGAGTGCGAACCGGATTGTAACGCAAATGGGACGCCCGACGCGTGCGATATCGACAACACAACAAGCGCCGACGTTAACACAAATAGCGTACCGGATGAGTGCGAGCCGGATTGCGATGGCACCGATGTGCCCGATGCATGGGAAATCGCTCACGGAACCAGTAGCGATTGCAGCATGAATCGAATACCCGATTCATGCGAGCTCGCCGGTGGAACGGCAGGCGACTGCAATCTGGACGGGATTCTCAACGACTGTGAGTTCGAAACGGCCTTCTCAGAGCAATTGCTCATCGACGCAGAACTTCAAAACCCGTGGTCCGTCTATGCGACCGATCTGGACGGCGACGGAGATCAAGACGTGCTCTCTGCCTCGATTCTCGATAACACTGTTGTTTGGTACGAGAACACGGACGGGCTCGGTAACTTCGGCCCGCCGCAAATCATCAGCACCGAGGTCAATTTCCCTCGAACCGCTTATGCGGTCGACTTGGACGGCGATGGTGACCAAGATGTACTCTCCGCATCTAACAGTGACAAAAAGATAGCCTGGTACGAGAACACAGATGGCAAGGGCTCGTTCGGGCCTCAGGTGATCATCGACACAACATTCAACAATCCGTGGTCTGTTCGGGCTGCGGACTTTGACGGCGACAACGACTTGGATGTGGTTGCGGCCTACTACGGGTCCGGAAGAATTATATGGTATGAAAATACCGACGGACTTGGCACGTTTGGTCCCTGGCAGGAAATCACGCATCTGGCCTACTCGACTCATTCCGTTCATGCAACTGACCTCGATGGCGACGGCGATGTGGACGTCCTCTATGCGTCCCGCAGCGCATTCGGCGGTACCGGAAAGATCGCCTGGTACGAGAATCTGGATGGCTTGGGTAACTTTGGAATCCTGCAGGATGAGAAGGTCATCAGTTATGCGGTTCAGGATGCACGTGCTGTTTTTGCAGAGGATCTGGACGGCGACGGAGACGCTGATGTGATTTCGGGTTCCTCAACAGACGGCAAAATCGCATGGTACGAGAACATCGATGGACTAAGTGCTTTTGGCCCACAGCTGATCATTACGACGGCCGCCGCGAATGTGTGGTCTGTTTTCGCCGCAGATTTGGACAACGACGGAGACATAGATGTGCTCTCTGCCTCGGGCCAAAGTGGCAACATCGCATGGTACGAGAACACGGACGGCTTGGGCACTTTCGGACAGCAGCAAATCATCGTCAACACTACCGGGCTGGCTTCAGTTTTTGCGTCGGACCTGAATGGTGATGGGAAGCTGGACGTGCTTTCAGCGTCAACAGGAGACAGGGTTGCTTGGCATGACAACATCACGGTCAATGACTGCAACAACAATGAGTTGCCTGATGACTGTGAATCCGACGCTGACGGCGACGACTTGATCGACGATTGCGACCCTTGTGCCGGCGGGTTGGCGAGCGGCGACAGCGATGCGAATGGTGTGATCAACCTTGACGATTTCGCAAACCTTGAGCCGTGTCTGGCCGGTCCGGGCGGTGGGCTTGGTGTTGGTTGCGAGTGCTTCGATTTTGATGACGACGGTGACAACGACTTGCAGGACTTCGCAGACTTTATCCTTGCGGAGTGAGCAGGAGTGCGAATTGACCTAGTCGGCTGAACCCGCGTCGCCGAGCAGAACGGCGTCAGGGGCTTTGGTGGGCTTCTTGTACTTTGCTATGAGGCGTCGGACGATGGGTTGATTGCTGTCCAGTTCGAGTGAGCGGTGCCAATATTCCATCGCGAGTTCGCGGCGGGCATTGGGCACGTTGTCGATCGCGCGGAACATTTCGAGACATCCCAATCCCGTCAGGGCTTTCGGCAACCGGGGGTTGATCGCCAGCGCTTTTTGATAGGCATTGCGGGCTTCTTCGTATTCGCGCATGCGAAACAAACACAAGCCCATCGCCTCGTGGCTGGCGGCTAACGATGGGTCCATCACGATCGCCTGCTTGAGCGCTTTCTTGGCGATCTTGAAACGCTCCTGATTTATGTAAGTTTGCGCGAGGTTCACCATGACGAGCGGCTGATGGCTGTCGCGCTCGAGGGCTTTCTTATACGCGTCGATCGCTTCGTAGTACTTTTTCAAACGATCGTAGGCAACACCAAGATTAACATACGCATGCACCCGGTCGGGGTCGATCGCGATGGCTTTTTGAAAACGCTCGACGGCTTGCACCGGATCGTCCACTTGCTGATAGCACACGCCGAGGTTTAAATTGGCGTCGAAGTCGTCGGGCTTGAGGTCGCACGCATGAAGGTACGCTTCGATCGCGTCGAACATCCGATGGGTGAAGTGATATAGCTGGGCGAGGTTAACCGTGTCGAAGAATGAATCGGGTTCGAGGCGGACGGCTTCTGCGAATGAATCAATCGCCTGTTCGTAGTCACCCATACGACGATACACGACACCCTTGCGCGAATGAGCGACGGCAAGCTGCGGCGTCAGTTGGGAGGCTGCTTCAAACTCAGCCAGCGCCGATTGAAGATCGCTATCCTTCATCAGCGCGTCGCCCTTTTGGATCAACTGCTCCGACTTGGCGACTTTCAGATCTGCGCAGCCGCCAGCAAGCCCGATCACTCCAGCAAGCGCGAGCAGCGCAAAGAGTCGTACACGTCCCGTCATAACTTGTTTATTCAGCATCGATTGTGCCACAACCATGACTTATCCCTTATCGCACATTATCGGGCCAACACCCGAAAAAAGTTTCGCTGAAACGTCTGCACACCCCGACGCCACAATCCCGCCCCAGCAGACAACCACGATCGGAATCCCCGGGCATTTGATTTTTGAGGCATCCCTACTACGATCACGGGGCTGGGAAACCCTAAACACCACGGAGCGGCGTCAGCCGTAAGATATTGCCAATCAACTACTTAGTCGCAATACCGGTCTACAATGAAAGCACCCACGTGGTGAGCGTTCTTCGATGCACGCGTCCATACGCCGAGAACATCCTCGCGATCGACGACGGTTCTACCGACGATACGCCCCAATTGCTACAAAAGTTTCCCCAAGTTGCAACCATTCGCCACGAAACCAATCTAGGTTACGGCCAAAGTCTGATCGACGCTTTCCAGTTTTCGATCGACGAAGGCTACGATTGGATCATCACGATGGATTGCGACGATCAGCACGAGCCAGCCGCCATCCCCAACTTTGTTAAAGCGATGGCCGAAGACGACGCCGACATCATCAGCGGGTCACGATACCTGACGGTGATGGACGGAGACGACGCCCCACCGGAAGATCGCCGCTCGATCAACTTGCGTATTACCGCGATGCTCAACGAACGTCTGAACTTCTCGATCACCGATGCGTTCTGCGGATTCAAAGCACATCGCGTGTCGGCACTAGCGAAACTCGACCTGACCGAACCGGGATATGCATTTCCGATGCAGTTTTGGCCGCAAATCGCCAGCGCCGGAATGGTCGTCCGCGAATTGCCCATCCGCCTCGTCTATAACGATCCCAATCGCTACTTCGGTGGCGACCTCGATAATCCAGACACCCGCCACGAACATTACATGAGTGTGTTCGAGGCCGAGATGAAGCGTCTTCGAGAGCTACGCCCATCGGACGGCGACAAGCAAACGTCAAGTGCCAGCAAGCAAACCGATCGTACTCGGCAAGGGTGTTGTCCCTGCTGATTGTTCCGCATCCCGCTCGCATCGATCAAGATGAAATGCAACCCCACCACCCGAACCGCACCGCTTGCACGTCCTGAACTCTCGGACGAACTGAAGGTCCCCGCCGACCAAGGCGAGTGCCTCGTGGTGCCTGAGGCTCATCGCTTATCCGAGGCCGTTGAGTACAACCGGAACCTCTTCACGCAATATCAATTCAACGTTGCCGGTATGGCATACGCCGAAGTCCGCAAGCTGGTCCGCGAGGGGATTAGCCGCGATGAAGCTTCGACGGAGAGGCCATTTATCGCAACGGGTCACCAACCGGATTTCTTCCACGCGGGCGTCTGGGCGAAGCACGTTGTCGCTCAACGCCTTGCCGATGCAACGGGCGGAACCGCGTTCGATTTGATCGTCGATCATGACGCCCCCAAACAAACGACCATCGCAGTCCCCACAGTTAACGATGGTTTGGCCCAGATTATCAACGTGCCCTATGCAGATGCGCAAAGCGAATTGCCGTTCGAGTTCCTTACACGCAGCGGCGATCAACAGACCCAGCGGCTTATCGAACAGGTGCGCGAGGCGGCGGGCGATCGCTACGATACGTCATTGCTTCCAGAGTACTTCAGCGCATATCAAGAAACTGGCGATGGTGATTGGGTCGATCAGGCATTGGCTGCCCGCAAGGCAGTCGAGTCTAACTTGGGGATTCGATTGCTGCAGCGGCGGACAAGTCGCAATTGGTATAGCCCATTCCTGGCTGAATTGCTCCTATCTGCGGAACAGTTTGCGAATGCCTACAATCAGGTCCTCGCCGAAGAACATCCTGCTGACGATGCCCACAGTACCGATCGATCCGTCGCGAACTTGGAGCGAATCAACGGCGCAATCGAATTGCCATTGTGGATCAACCATCCCGGTCAGCCCAGGCATCGGTTGTTTGTCGCTAAGGAAAACGGAAGCACGCAAGTTCTAGCCGAATCGCGCCAAGTGGCGACGTTTGAGGACTCAACGCTCAACGATTGGGCTGCGTTCTCGGCAGCGCTCGCGCAGATGGAGCATTGGGTGATTCGGCCTAAGGCGCTGATCTTGACCATGTGGGCGCGGTTGTTTTGGGCAGACGTTTTTATTCACGGCATTGGCGGGGCGAAGTACGATCGACTGACCGACCGACTCATCCGAAGCGTGTTTGGTGTTGAACCACCGGTGATGGCCTGCGTGTCGGCAACGCTGCGCCTGCCGCTACCAAGAACCGATACGACCGTCGCCGAGATTGAAGCCGCGACGCGAAGCCTCAGAGACGTCGCATTCAATCCGCACCGCTACATCACACACGAGCAGATGGCGGCGATTCAATTGCAAAAAGAGGACCTGATCGCCGAATCCAAGCGCCTCCGCAACCAGGACCGATCAAACAGACCCGAGCGAGCCAAGATCTTCAACCAAATCCGAACACTGAATCGCGAGGCGATCGGCCTCCAACCGAATCGACGAGCTGAATTGCGGCAGCATCTCGAACGGATCAAGCGGGCAATCACCGCCGACGAGACCGCCAACTGCCGGGATTACTTTTTCGCCATGCATGACCGCTCAGACCTCCAGCGCTTGCTCGAAAACCTGCCAAGTGTGCAACAAATGCAGGCCTAGGCTATAGTCTATCACAACGTTGCTTTACGCTTGACGCACACAATCCATGTGGGCACTCGCCAAATAATACACCGACAGGAGTTTATCGATGACCGACGACAAATCTGAACCGAAGATCATCATTGATTCGGATTGGAAAGAAGAAGCCCAGCAAGAAAAAGAACGCTTGGCTGAGATGGAAGACGAGGCCCCCAAGGGCGATGTCCCGGAGCAGGTCAGCTTCACCCATTTGATCAATCTGCTCGCGATGCAAGCGATCGTCGGCATGGGCGGTATGCAGGACCCCAACACCGGCCAACCACTACCAGCCGACCCGATGATGGCCCGCTTTCACATCGACCTGCTCGGTTTGCTCGAAGAAAAAACCAAGGGCAATCTGGAAGAGGACGAGAAGACTTTGCTCTCTCAATCGTTGCATGAATTGCGGATGATGTTCGTGCAAGTCACCAGCGCCCCACCACCACAAGCCGCACCGCCTGCGGAATCTTGAATCGGGCAGCCTTTGTTTCATGTTTGAGCAGATGAGTCCTTGATGTTCATACCCATCCGAACAGAAATGGAAGCCCGGCACACACCGTACGCAAACCTCGGTTTGTTGTTCGCGAACGTGCTTCTGTTCCTGTGGTTCGACTTCGCAACTTCCGAAGGCGGCCAAGCTATTAAGGATAAATATTTCGTTCTCCACGGTGATTGGCCGTCATTTCTGGAATTCTTTACCTACCAGTTCGCCCACGCCGACTTCATGCACTTGGCAGGCAACATGCTCTTTCTTTGGGTGTTTGGCGGCCCCGTCAACGCGAAGCTCGGCGACATTCCGTATTTGCTCTTTTACATCACCGGTGGCGTGTTCGCGGGATTGGTGTTTGCGTGGCAGTCGCCGATGGATCTCATCGGTGCGAGCGGATCGATCGCAGCCGTCACCACCGCGTACCTGGTCCTATTCCCTCGAAGCAAAGTCACCGTGTTGTTCATCACCATCGTCACAGTCCCGGCGATGTGGATCATCGTGTTCAAGGTGATCCTCTGGGACAACGTCATCGCGCCTGGCATGCATGGTTCGGGTCAGATCGCGCACAATGCCCATTTGGCTGGCTACGTTTTTGGCTTTGTGGCTGCGATACTGATGCTGCTTTTCAAATCGGTTGCCCGTGATCAGTTTGATATGCTGGCACTCGTTAAGCGCTGGAACAAACGTCGCCAGTTTGCATCGGTCATGTCAAACCCCGAAGCACAGGCAAAGGCCCGTTACGGAAATGTTGGCCGGCTGGAGTCAGTAGGACAAGCCCGCGACCCGTTGGCCGAGCAGAAGACGGACCTCCGCGCAGAGCTTTCCGGTCTGATCGAACAGCGCAAAACCGACGAAGCGCTATCTGCCTACGAGAAACTCGTCGGGTTGGATGCCGAGCAATGCCTGCCCGCCGATCAGCAACTGTCGATCGCACGCGGATTCTTCGACGGCAATCGGCTCGCCCAAGCCGCCCAAGCATTTGAAAAGTTTCTGTCTCGCTACGCCCATCATGGCGACGCCAACGAAGTGCGCTTGCTTCTTGGCATCATCAACGTGCGAGACTTGAAACAAACCGAAACCGGCGTCTCTTATCTTGAACAAGCCGTCCAACGGGCGACGTCAGACACCCGCCGCGCCCTCGCCCAACAGTGGCTCGACCACGCCAAAAAAGCTCCAAGCCAACCTACGTAAACGCACGCGTCTTGCCACAACGGACACACCTACAAGAACCAACCCAAACACCCCATCGCATCGTTTTTCAAGAGCGCACAATTGGTGCATCGTAAAACGTCCGCGCATACAGATTGTCGATATACACGCGTAACAAGTCTCCAAGGGAACAAGACGGATGGGCACAACCAAGAAACGCGTGGTAATCATTGATGACTCGGTGTTCATGCGCACGATGCTCAAGCTGGCATTGGGCAAGATGCCCAACATCGAAGTCGTCGGTATTGGTGAAGACGGTAAGCAGGGGCTGGACCTGATTCAAAAGCTCAAGCCCGATGCGGTGACGTTGGACATCGAAATGCCGGGGCTGACCGGTTTGGAAGTTCTGGAACGCGTTGGAAAGAACAGCAAAACGCCCATCGTGGTCGTATCCACCAAGACCAAGCGGGGGGCAGCCGTCACTGTGCAAGCGCTCGAACGCGGTGCATTTACGTGCGTGGCGAAACCGGTTGCGGCAGTTGGTGGATCGAGCATGCAGGGGTTTCAATCGGAAGTCATCGCCGCGATTGAGAGTGCCCTCTCGAGTAATTCGGGTGCGTTGGATCAAGTCGGACCGGTTGCGAAAACCAGCAACAGCGAAACGAATCAGGCAATGATCGGCGCCATTGGCATCAGCGCGGGTGGACCTGCGACGTTGCACAAGATCATCCACGCCCTGCCCGCGACATTCCCTGCAATGGTATTGACGCAACACATGCCGGCTGACTTCGTCGAAGCATACGCGATGCGGCTCGACGAAGAGTGCCCCATGAAGGTCAAGCTCGCCAAACAACGCGATGAATTGAAACCGGGTCAAATTCTGATCGCTCCGGGGACGCATCATCTGAAAGTCGTCAGGACAGCTGGTCGATACCGAGTCGCGTTGGATGACGGGCCAAAAGTTTCTGGATTCAAGCCGTCGGTAGATGCCATGTTTTCATCGTTGGCAGAGTGCGCCGGCGCGAACGTAGTAAGCCTCGTGATGACCGGGATGGGTTTCGACGGTGCGGAAGGCACTCGCCTGCTCAAGTCCAAGGGCGCGTTCTGCATGGCTCAGGATGAAAAAACCAGCGTCGTATTCGGCATGCCCAAAGCCGCCATCGGCACGGACTGCGTTGACCGAATCGTCGCCCTCCAAGATATTCCATCTGCTCTCGAGCACGCCTTCGCCCAGCAACCCGCGAAAGTCTAGCTTCACGCAGGTAGCCCACCGATGGCCAATGATTCCACGTCATATGCTGGACGGCCGCCACTCGTACAATATCATCAAGTCGATGACAAACAGCGCAAAAAATCCGAACGCAGATCCCCCGTCAAACATTCAGATCATGGGGATTCTCAACGTCACGCCGGATTCCTTCAGCGACGGAGGGAAGTTCGCAGCGGTTGATCGCGCCGTCGAACACGCGCTGCAAATGATCGATGACGGTGCCGACATCATCGACGTTGGCCCGGAATCCACGCGGCCCGGATCGCAACTGGTACCCGACCAAGAACAAACCCGTCGTGGGATACCGGCTATCAAAGCCATTCGCGCAAACAACTCGTCGGTCGCAATTTCCATTGACACACAATCGGCGCAAGTTGCAGAAGCCGCGCTCGATGCGGGCGCAGACATCGTGAATGACATCAGTGCGCTGCGAAACGACCCTAAGATGGCATCTTTGGTCGCCGGACGAAAATGCCGAGTCGTGCTCATGCACATGCAAGGCACGCCGAAAACGATGCAAAACAACCCGACATACAACGACGTTGTGAAAGAGGGCATCGCCTTCCTACAGGAAAGATGCGACGTCGCGGCGCACGCCGGAATCGATTCGAACGATATCATCGTCGATCCGGGCATCGGCTTCGGAAAATCGACAGCGCACAACCTCACCATCATGCGCCGCCTGGGTGAATATCAATCGCTTGGAGTTCCTGTGCTGCTGGGCGTTTCGCGGAAGCGCTTTCTGGATGAGATCACCCCCGGTAAAACTCAGCCCGATCAACGCCTCGCCGCATCGCTGGCATGCGTCGCCCAAGCCATCCAAACCGGCGTCCAATTCCTTCGCGTCCACGATGTGGCTGAGACCCGGCAATTCGTCACCGCAACTCAAGCGATCAATACGCAGAATTAACCCGTCTGAAACTGCTTGTTTTTTAGGCACTTGCAACGAGCGGCCCATTATGTTACCTTGTGGTCACATATGGTATCAACGGCACAAAACACTTGGCAGGCGCTATCTGATCCGACCCGTCGCGAGCTTCTCGATCTGCTTCGGGCTGGCCCACGGACCACGGGCGAGTTGTGCGAACCGTTTGAAGTTTCGCGCTATGCCGTGATGAAGCACCTAGCCGTCCTGGAACGGGCTGAGTTGATCCGCGTGTATCGCAGAGGACGCCAGCGATTTAACGAACTGAATGCCGCACCGCTCAAGTCGGCTGTCGATGCCTGGATTCAGCACTACAAAGCCTATTGGAACACGAACCTTCATCAACTTAAGCAGCACATCGAAAGCGACATCGCCGCACGGGCACAGTCCAAAACCAAATCAGGAGAAAAGCAAATGGCACAAGGCACAGCCACCGATTGCGGTTTCATCAACATTGAAATGGAAATCAAGATCAAGGCTTCGCCCGACCGGGTCTTTGACGCAATCACTTCCGAGATCGACAAGTGGTGGGCATATCGCGTATGCAAGAATGCGCCGATGAAACTCGACGCAACGCCCGGTGGATTGTTCATCGAAAGCGATGGTAAAGGCAACGGCCTTGTCTGGGGTCGCGTGTTGCAAATTGAACGACCGAAGATCATTCGCATCGAAGAACCCATGGGCAACATGCCACTACCGCGCTCGGGTGCGCACATCTATAAGCTGACTGCCGACGGTGAACACACCATCGTCAAGCTGACATGCCAGCAGATGGGGCAACTCAGCGAAAAAGACAAAGCCTGCCTCGAATCTGGTTGGAAGGAGTTGATCGACACGCATCTGCGCAAATGGATCGAAGACGGGGTCGCGTGCGAAAAGATGGTGGACGATTGCGGATAAGTACGACGAACCGCCCAACGTCGAAGCACGACGGCGGTGCGGTTTGAAAGTCTCGTTAACCGATACCGACCGATTCGCCCAGAACGATCATCACCACCACGCCTGCGACAAACGCGGTGGCTGTGGCGGTCTTTCCGGATTGCGAGGTTCCTACCGGAAGCAGTTCGCTGACGACGAGGTGCAACATCGCCCCAGCCGCGAAACCCATTAGACCCGGTAGCAACGGATTAAAGAGCCAAACCGCCCAGGCAGCAGGCACGGCGGCTAATGGTTGCGGTATGCTGCTGAATAGCGCCCACCCCACACATGCCCATGTCGATACACCGCGCGGACGAAGTGCAAGAGCGATCGCCAGCCCCTCTGGAATGTTGTGAATCCCAATCGCCAGCGCGACGGCGAGCCCAAATTCATTCTGGCCACTGCCGTAACCGACGCCGATGGCAATCCCTTCGGGCAGCGAATGAATCGTCATCGCCAGTACGATCAACAACGATGCTGCGCCGCTCTTCTTTCGCAGTGCCAAGAGATCGAGCTCGTCGTTGTGTTCGACCCACCGTGCCGCAGCGAGAAAAAACAGGGAACCCAGCGCGACGCCGATTCCCACATCCCAGGCCATGAATTGTTGCGATTTGTCCAAGCCTTCGCCGACGAGTTGCACCAAGCTGGCAGCCGCCATCATCCCGGCGGCTAACGCGGTGAACATCCCGGCTGATTTGGTGGAGATCTGCCGGACGAAGAAAAACGGCACGCAACCGAGGCATGTCGCCACATCGGTGAGGGCGGCGGCGATGAACGTCGTTAAGAGTAGTGTGTAAAGCTCCATCCGCGCCTTTCTGAGTCAGGGCACTTTCGGGTGAAGCTTACGGATTTGCTGGCGACTTTCCAACCGATAACGTGACGATAAGTGTTTGGGCCATCCAAGTTGGCGGCTTGGAGAACTTGCCTAACCGCGAATCGCCCAGCGCATCAGATCGGTAATCTTCGCCGGTTTGCCTTGCATGAGTAGGCCAACCCTAAATATCCGACCGGCTGCCCACACGCAGAAAATCGTAAAGATAATAACGCCGCCAAGCCCGACCCACGGCTGCCACGCCGGAATACTCGCAGGTGTGGCTTGACGCATGAGCATCAGCAGCGGCGTACACGTCGGCACGAGAGACATCCAAGTCGCAAATGCGCTGAGCGGTTCCTTGACGACATTGACCCAGACGAAAAGTGGAACCATGACCATGACCATCACCGGCATGGTCATCGATTGCGCTTCTTTGAGATCGCTACATGCGGCACCGACGGCGATGAACATCGCACCAAACATGAAGATCGCCATGATTTGAAAAACGATGAACCAGGGGAGCAATTGGTACGGAATGTACTCGGACGCATTAATTTTCTCAGCCAACAGGATACCACCGCCAACGTACAGGATGACCATGGTCAGGGAGACGCCGACGGTACCCAGCAACTTGCCAAACATGATTTGAAAGGGCGTCACCGAGCCGAGCAACACTTCGGCGATACGCTGCATCTTTTCCTCTAGAACTGAGTTAATCAGTGGCGGCGCTCCAATCATAATCATCATGAACATCAGGAACATCATGATGATGGGAGTGGCCATCAGTTGGCCTTCGCTCTTTCGACCTTCAGACTTAACTTTTCCACCTTCTAAACTAACGAGCCCATGCGGTTCGACTTGTGCATAGCGGGTAATCTGGGCGACAACGGCTGGATCAATCTCGGTCTTTTCCAATCGGAGTTGCTTGATCCGAAAGTTCAACGAATTGCTCAGCCAACGTCGCATCTTATCTATCGCAGCGCTCTCGCCGTGGTAGATGATGCGGTCCGAATTCGGGAGGATGTCGCTCTTCAAATTCGGATCGGACTTCGGATCGATGACGTCCTTTCCGATCTCCACGAAGGCGTGTAACTCCTTCGCGCGAATCCTGTTGGAAAGCTCGAGGCGTTGAGCGTCCGGATCGCCAACTTCGGGTTCTATGCGCTCGATGATGTATGCCGGATTGATTTTCTTCTGTGTCTCCGGATCAACCACTTCTTCGTCGTTGCGAATCTTAGCCGCCTGATCGATCCAATCGTTCAATTGATCCGTCTGATCAATGACTGCCAGCTTCTTGTCCGTCGTATCGACCTGATCTTTGAGAAGTTTCTGCGCGACGATTCCGCCCACCATGAACACCGGCATCAGCACGACGCTGATGAGGAAGGCCTTGGTGCGGACGGCTGCGTTGTATTCGCGGACGGCGATGATCCAGATCTTACGCATGGCTGGCTTCCTCCGCTTCGGGTCCGGCGATGCGGACGAAAATGTCATGTAGCGATGGCCTTGAGATTTCGAAATGTCGCACGCGGGCTTTGGACATGATCGCCGTCAAGAGGCTCTGCGAATCCGTGCCGTTCTGCATCCGAAGTTCTTGAACCTGTCCGTAATCGTTGACTTTGTCCACGCCATCGATGCTACTCAGGACGTCGGAATCACCATCGATGCGGACGCGGATCGTGTCGGCTCCATACTTGTCTTGGATTTCGCTCAGCGAGCCATCCAGCACCTTGTTGCCTTTGAAGATCATGAAGATGAAGTTGCACATTTTCTCGGCGACGGCCATGTCGTGGGTGCTGAAGATGACGGTCGTGCCATCCTTCTGAAGTTGCAGCACGGCGTCTTTGAGCACTTCGGCGTTGACCGGGTCGAGCCCGCTGAAGGGTTCGTCGAGGATGACCATCTCGGGCTTGGTGATGACCGTGGCGATGAATTGAACCTTTTGACTCATCCCCTTGCTCAGCGTTTCGACTTTCTTGCCAGCCCACGGGGTTAGTTCAAAACGCTCCAGCCAATCTGCGATTTTCTCGTTAAGATCGGTGCCGTTCTTGAGTTGTCCATAGAATTTCAGGATATCGCGGACGGACATTTTTTTATACAAACCGCGCTCTTCGGGCAGGTAACCAATTCGGTCGGTCCACGAGCCATGCAGCGACTCGCCGAACACGCGGATGCCGCCGCTGTCCGGATAATAAATATTCATGATCATCCGCAGGGTCGTCGTCTTGCCCGACCCGTTCGGACCGATGAAACCATACACCGACCCCGAAGGCACATTGAGCGAAAGCTCGTTGACAGCCGTGTGCGACCCGAACGTTTTAGTGACTTGATTCAATTCGACGGCATTTTCCAAAACCTGTCCTCCACCAGACTGTTCCGACGCAACGGCTGAAATGACGCGAAAGCAAGTCTAGCACACGCATCGCAACGCGGCTATCCGCATGAGTCGAAAGTTGTCCTGCATTGAAAACAGGCGGGCGACGAAGATTGACACAATGCGACATACAATCGGAAGGGGTTGACCAACTACACAACATGCGCCGGTGGACGGCGCCTAATCGACGAGACTGCGGGCGGCTGACTTGGGATCGAGCTTGACTGCATTTCGCGCGTACGACTTCGCTTCGGATTCCTTGCCAGCTTTTAGGAGTGCGAGGGCGCAAGCGGTGTGAAATTTTGCCTCACCTGGTTCTACCTGACATAGCAGTCGATACTGCGCAATCGCAGCATCCGTCTGACCCATTTGCATCAACACTCGCGCGTGAGATTCGCCAATCTCAGTCGATAGCGGCGCGACGCGTAGCGCCCGTTCATACCATTTCTTCGCATCTTGAAGCTGACCGGCTCGTTCGTGAATCGCTGCGAGCGCGGCTGGCACTTGTGGTCGGTGTTCGAACTCCACCAGGCACGCCATCCATTGTGGCAGTGCCTTCGCGTCGTCGCCCAGCCCCTCGTAGATCTTGGCGAGCTCGAAATGCACGTTCGGATCCACCGGTGGAAGATCGAGTAAATCGAGCAGATGCGGCATTGCAGATTCATTGTCCTTCTTGTTCAAGTGATAAAATGCAAGGACGGATCGGGCGCGGCGGTGATTCGGTACTAGCGCCAGCACCTGCCGGGCGTGCTCGATGATATTATCCTGATGCGCCTTCGCGCTCTCCGCATCGGCGGGATGCGACACACCGGCCGACAGCACCCGCATCATCACCTCATGGGCCAAGGCGTTCGAGTTGGCGTCCATCGCCAGGCTCGCCTCTGCCGCAGATTTGGCTTTATCAACGTGATCAGCCTCCAGCCACGCCATCGCCAGCCGCGCCTGCAATTGCGCGTCACTTGGCGCTTTCGCGACCTGCGTCTCAAGGTTGGCCGGCACTTCCGGTGGCGTCAGATCGAAACCCCAAGTCGCCGCGTCATCGCGGGCCCACTTGCGAAAGGCGGCATCGAATTCTTGGGTCGACATCTCCGTGTGCTTCTTAAACACTTTGGCTTGCGAGTTACCCTCGCGAAAATCGCGGAGCATCACGTTGATGATGCCGTCGCCAAAGCGTTCGTAAAGAAACGCGCACATCCACTCGCTTTGGGCGTAGGCCATCGCCCGATCGTTGGGACGACGCGGCCGCGCGAACCCCCAATCGATCGTTTCCAGCGTGAAGAGTTCACCCTTTCGAAGCCGGCCCGACAGTCCTTCCGCCCAACTGAAGCTTCGAGGCAAGTCTTCGTGATAAACCGCCAACCCTTCGGTCATCCAATGCGGGATGCGGTTGTTGGTTGCGGCCAAGGTCACGGTGTGAACGAATTCGTGACGCAAGACGCCCGGCAAATCGAAAGGGCCGTGGGCGTCGCTACCGGTGCGCGGCACATCCACCGCAATGACCCATCCGGTACAAGCTCCAACGGTGTGAATCCAAGGCTTGGCTGTCACCCGCACGCCGAACGAACTGTGCGTGGGGAAAATCTCTACGATCGTCTTGCGCTCAAGCTCAATCTCAAAGCGACGGCAGATCTCATCGTAGATCGACTCCAGGTATTCGGCTGAGCGTGCGCCCACGACGATGTCGAGACCGTTGTCGCAACGCACGTCGAAATGATCCGTTTTGATTCGATGAAAGGCGTCGAGTTCGTCAAGCAGATCAAGCGTGTACTTTGTGCGTGCATCGAACGGGTCCAGCTTCCAGGCCTTTTCGAGCGGCGGGCGGGCTTTGGCTTCGTCGCCCCACTGCATGTACATCAGACCAAGGTCGGCCCGCACGACGGCATTGCTGGGTTCCAACTCGATCGCCTTGAGAAAATGTTGCTCGCTGCGCCAGTACTGCCTGCGGTCGCTTAGCACACGGGCCAAAACCTGATGCAGCTTGCCCGACTTGGGGTTGATCTGCTCCGCCTTCTTGATCAACGCAGCCGCGCCGGGCTCGTCAAAAAGTGCCAGTCGCGCCGACGCCCGCAGGGCCAAACCCGCGATGCTGCTCGGATTGACCCCAAGCAGCCGCTGGGTTACATGCTCGGCTTTTTCGTATCGCCGCTCCAAGAGGCGTGACCGAGCCAAGAGCGCCATCGCTTCAACGCTGTTCGTGTTAATGTCCAAAGCGATGGCGACGCGATGCTCGACCTCCTCAAACTGCCAACGATCCAGCGCGATCCATCCGAGCCCAACGTGGGCGTCAACCGCATTGGTGTTGATGTCCAGGACGGCGTGGTAATCCGTCGCCGCTTCTTCGTAGCTGAATTTCTCCCGCAGCAAGTCCGCCACCGCCAAGCGTGCGGGCCAATACTTCGGATCGAGAACTTGATATGCCTTCTGATAGATCTTGTGCAGAACGTGGCGGGTGCGCTGGACCAGGTTGGCGTGCTGGGCACGAACGCTATAGCGATAGAACCCAGTGCCAGCCGCCGTCAGATTCGCGGCATCGATGGGCAGGCGATGCTTGACCAATCGATCAAACCATTCATATTCCCG
>BQJS01000015.1 GCA_021604825.1 Phycisphaerae bacterium
GATTACACTGACACTGTGTGGCACCCGTGGCTCAGCGGCCAAAACGCCCAGTTTTTTGATTTTTTGTCGATTATCGGGAATGTGGCAAGGGGCTTGGAATGGGTGGAAAGTTGGCAGTCTGGCCAGTCGTCAGGCGTCGGACCGATTGCCTGAACCCGAGATTTCCTGCAATATCGTCTCTGACGATCGAGAGATCCCGAATTAAATGATGTCTCGGTCCGCGATTAGAATCGTTGAGTTTTAGCAAGAGAGGTCAGAGGCATGACGGCCAACCAAGGCATCGAATCGATTTTACACGAAAACCGAACTTTTTCCCCGCCGGCGTCATTGGCCAAACAGGCCCACATCAATGACCTCGCCGAATACGAAAAGGTCCACAAGCGATCCATCGAAGATCCGGAAGGATATTGGGACGTAGTGGCTCAGGGGTTTCACTGGTTCGAGCCGTACACCAAAGTGCTTGAATGGGACGCGCCCAACGCCAAGTGGTTTGTCGGCGGTAAGACGAATGTCTGCTACAACTGCCTCGACAAGCAAATCAACGATGGGCGCGGTGATCATCCGGCGATCCTGTGGGAGGGCGAACCCGGCGACACCAAAACGTACACCTATCGCGAACTGCTCAAAGAAGTCTGCAAGTTCGCGAACGCATTGAAATCACTCGGCGTCAAAAAGGGCGACCGCGTCACGATCTACATGCCGATGGTGCCAGAGCTTGTCATTGCGATGCTTGCCTGCGCACGGATCGGTGCGCCGCACAGCATCATCTTCGGCGGGTTCAGCGCAGCCGCCATTGCCGATCGGGTTGAAGACGCGTCAAGTACCGTCGTGATCACCGCCGACGGCGGATGGCGACGCGGGAAGATCGTTCCGCTCAAGCAGAACGTTGATGACGCCACCGAGTTGTGCAGCATCATCGAAACCGTCGTCGTTTTGAAACGCACCGAAAACGAAGTCCCGATGAAAGATGGGCGTGACGTCTGGTGGCATGAGTTGATGGGCAACATGTCCGACGAATGCCCAGCCGAACAGTGCGATTCGGAAGACTTGCTGTACATCCTCTATACGTCGGGCACCACGGGCAAACCCAAAGGGATCATGCACACGACGGCTGGGTATATGATCTATACGCAGCAAACGTCGAAGTACGTTTTCGACCTTCAGCCCGATGACGTGTATTGGTGTACGGCTGACATCGGTTGGGTGACCGGGCACAGTTACATTGTGTACGGCATCCTGCAAAACGGTGTGACCAGCATGATGTACGAAGGGGCACCGAATCATCCGGATTGGGATCGTTTCTGGCGGCTGGTTGAGAAGCACAAGGTGACGAAATTCTACACCGCGCCGACGGCGATTCGTGCGTTTATGAAGCAGGGGCGCGAGTTTCCCGATCGCTGCGATTTGTCATCGCTGAAGATCCTCGGGACCGTGGGCGAACCGATCAATCCGGAGGCTTGGATCTGGTATCACCAGGTCATCGGTCGCGAGAATTGCCCGATTGTTGACACGTACTGGCAGACTGAAACCGGTGGCATCATCCTCACGCCGCTGCCCGGAATGACCCACACGAAACCTGGCAGCGCTACCCGTCCGTTCTTCGGCATTGATGCGGCTGTTCTCGACGATGATGGCAAAGAGCAGGGTGCGCACGAAGGTGGATACCTCAGCGTGCGCAAGCCTTGGCCGGGAATGCTTCGCGGCATCTACGGTGATCCGAAGCGGTTCAAGGAACAGTACTGGTCGAAGTACAAAGGGATGTACTTTACGTCCGACGCCTCGCAGCGCGACGAAGACGGTTACTTCTGGCTGATGGGTCGCGTGGACGACGTGATCAACGTGTCGGGTCATCGATTGGGCACGATGGAAGTGGAGTCGGCGCTGGTGTCGCACCCGAAAGTCGCAGAAGCCGCCGTCGTCGGCATGCCGCACGAAATCAAAGGGCAGGGGTTGGCTGCCTTTGTAACGCTGATCGGCGGGGTCGAACCGAATCCCGACTTGAAAGACGAACTCGCGGCGCACGTAACCAAGGAAATCGGAGCCATCGCCAAGCCCGATCAGATGCGATTCACCGAAGCGCTACCGAAAACGCGCTCCGGAAAAATCATGCGGCGGTTGCTTAAGGAATTGGCGACGAGCGGTGAGGTCAAAGGTGACACAACCACGCTTGAAGACTTCTCGGTCATTTCCAGTTTGCGCGAAGACGAGTAAGGAGACTGCATGCCAGTGCATTGTCGAATTGAGGCAAAGTCATCCAAGGCTGTTCGCCGGCTGCTACTGATGGCGGTCGCACTGATTGCGTTCGCGTTTACGCCTGCCAATGCAGAAGAGCCAGCAACGAACATCGATCCGGTCATCAAGAAAATGATGTCCGAAGTGTCGCGCGATCGACTCGAATCCGATGTGCGAACGCTGGTTGGTTTTGGCACGCGTCAAACCGAAAGCGCGACCGATCATCCGACCCGTGGCATCGGGGCGGCACGACGGTGGATCAAGGCGGAATTCGAGAGAATCGCGGCGAAATCCAACGGTCGCATGTCCGTTTCGCTTGATTCGTATTCAGACGCACCACCGTCTCGTCGCATCACCAAACCCGTCGAAATCGTCAACGTCATCGCCACGTTGAAAGGCACGCAATCGCAATCCGTCGATCGCGTCTATGTCGTCAGCGGGCATTACGATTCGATTTGCAGTGACCCAACCGATTCCGAATGCGACGCACCGGGGGCCAATGATGACGCCAGTGGTGTTGCGGCGGTTTTGGAGGCGGCTCGTTTGTTGAGCGCCCATGAATTTGACGCCACCATCGTCTTCGCAGCCGTCGCCGCCGAAGAGCAAGGACTCTATGGCTCGAAGCATTTGGCGAACACGTACAAAACCAAAGGCGTGAACGTTGCCGGTATGTTGACGAACGACATCGTCGGCAACTCGGTTTCGCAACTGGGCGTGCGCGATGACAAGCGCGTTCGTGTGTTTTCGGAAGGCGTGCCGGAAATTGAATCGTCCGAACAGAAACGGATGCGGTTGGCCACTGGCAGTGAGAACGATGCGCCCGCCCGTCAACTGGCGCGATTCGTTTCGGACTGTTGTAGCCAATACGTCGAGGGGTTTGAAGTTGAACTCATGTTTCGGCGCGATCGATTGATGCGGGGCGGTGATCACACGTCGTTTTCGCGGGCGGGGTTTCCGGCGATCCGCCTGACGGAGATGAACGAAGACTATCGCCACCAGCATCAGAACGTGCGCGGTGAAGACGGTGTGCAGTACGGCGACCTGCCCGAATATGTTGATTTTGATTATCTCAGCAACGTAACAAGGACCAACATTGCGGCGTTGGCATCCCTCGCCAGTGCACCGGCTCGTCCTGCCGATGTTAAGATTGTGTTGGACTCGCTCAAGCCCACGACGACGCTCGCGTGGTTGGGCAACACTGAACCTGATGTGGTTGGTTACGAATTGGTGTGGCGGAGCACCTCATCGCCCACATGGGAAGGGTCGCAAGCCGTCGGCAATGTCAATCGCGTGACGGTCGATCGCTCGAAGGACAATTTTTTCTTCGGCGTGCGAGCGGTGGATCGCGACGGGCACCGCAGTGTGGTCACATTCGCCCAACCTCTCCGCAAGTAGCGGTTCGGCCCGAGCGTTGAAAACGTTTTCGGTCCGTTTGCCCCCGCTCTTGCAAGCCACCCCTTAATTTGTCGCCTCAGACAATTTATTACCGGTCCCACTTCACTCTGGTTTTGCGACGACTATACTTGCTGTGACGGACAGGCCAACGGGCAGGAGTTTCGTTGGTATGGAAGTTGCAAGGTGCAAAGGGTAGATGAGACAATAAAGCGTCCCCGAGTTATTCTAGAGGGTGACTTGGGGAATTGTACCCTGGCGGTCCCCACCAATTGGTGGGAATCCAAGCAAGGGAATGGAACGATGGCAAACGCAGACATCATCATGGTGGGCCCGACTGAGACGACGCTCATCACTGAGTTATACAACCAGGTGTTTGCGCCAAAACGCGACATCGCATTCTTTGAGCGCCGGTTCAAAGGCCGAGGCAATCTTCTGAACCTGATCGCCGAGGTAGACAATCGGCCAGTCGGTTTCCTCAGCGGCTTTGAATTGAAACCGTCTACATGGTTCAACTGGCTGGTGGGCGTGCTGCCTGATTTTCGTCGCATGGGAATCGCCTCGCAGCTTTGCGAAGCGGAACAGGCCTGGGCGCGCGATCAGGGCTATCACCACGTTCGCATGGAATGCCACAATCAACACCGCCCGGTTCTGCAAATGTTGATCCGTCAGAACTTCGACATCGTGGGGCTGCGCTTCGACTCAGACCGTCAAAACAACCTCGTCGTGTTCGAGAAAGAAATCGGTCTGCTCGACGACTAGCGCCGGTTTTGATTGATACAAGACGCATCCATCCGCTTACCACACTATTGAATTTGAAGCACAAGAATCTTCGAAGTGCCACTGCTCTGTGAGCAGTGCATCGCGTGTTCGTGTTGTTCTTCAAGTCAGGTATTACAGGCGTCTTCTTTGACGTCGGTATTGTCTCTGCGAATGTCTTTCGTTTTCTGCACTGCTCACAGAGCAGTGGCACACTTACTGATTTACGCGCCTAATTTCTTTCTATTCGTTTCTTCTTGGTCCACCACAGTCGCGCGCACGTTCCGAGTATCCAATAACCGGCGAGGAATACGCCTCGTACCGTGCCGCTGATTTTGGATTTGCCGCGACGCTTGAAGTAGGGAACGTCGATTTCTTCAATGCGAAGTTTCTGCTCGACGGCTTTAATCTGCATTTCGATGGTCCACCCAAATGCGCGATCTTGCATTTGCATTCGATAGAGACTTTCGCGGCGAATGGCGCGAAACGGGCCGAGGTCGCGGTAGCGGTGTCCCCAGCCAATTCGAATGAGAAACGTCGCGAGCCAATTGCCGAAGATCTGTGGCAATGACATCGAACCGGGTTCACGATTCTTGCGGCTGCGTACGCCGATGACGATATCGGTGTTGCCTTTTAGGATCGGTTCGACCAGCCGTGGCAGCAGCGAGATGTCGTCGGCCAGGTCGGCATCCAGGAATGCGACGACGTCAAACTGGCTTGAATTCGGTAGGTGCGTCAGTGCTTCCATGCCTGCGTAACATGCTGCGCCGTAGCCGCGCGTTGGTTCGTGAACAACCATTGTCGCGCCGTGGATGGAGGCCATTCTGGCCGTGTCGTCGGTCGAACCGTTGTCGCAGAGTAAGATCGCACCGGCACCCAATTCCACCAATTGCGGGAGCAGAATCGGCATGTTGGCGGCTTCATTCAGCGCGGGGATCAATACAGCCGTCGTTGCAAGAGTTGCTTCTTGCGGTTGCTGGTTTTGCGGCGATGAAATCAGGACGTTCAACCTTGCAGGTACGGGTTGGTGGTGCGTTCTTGTCCGACGGTGGTGGCCGGTCCGTGTCCGGGTATGAGCGTCGTGTCGTCGGGCAATGTGAGGATGTTTTCTTTGATGTTGCGGATGAGTTGCTCGCCGTTGCTGTGGTGAAAATCGGTCCGTCCGACGCTGCCTGAAAACACTGCGTCCCCGACGAGCGCCAGTTTCAACGCCTCGCAGTAAAGGGCCCGGCCAGCCGGTGAATGACCCGAAACATCGAGCGCTTTCCAAACCGTGCCATCCAGCGAAAGTTCGTCACCGGGTGCCAAGTCGAGCGCACTCGAATTGCTGACAACGGTGCCGCCACCGTGCGGTGCCGAGAGATTCTCATTGGCATCGGTCAAAAGGGGCCATTCACCTTTCGCAAGGTACATCGGGATTTCGGGAAACGCCCCGCGCACGGTATCGATACCGGCAATGTGATCGCCGTGAGCGTGCGTCAGGACGATCTTCTCCGGTTGAAGATTTCGTTCGGCGATAAAGGCGACGATCTCATCGCCTTGCGGTGGCAAGCCCGGATCAACCACCCAGCAAGCCGCGCCCGACCCGATCGAAATCACCAAGCCATTTTCGGCGTAGAACGGATCGTTGAATACCTTGATGTGAACGTCCTGATCGCTCATGAATTCTCGTTTCGCTTGTTGGGGAGCTGTCAGTTGCTCTGGCGCCAGTGCAAGTCGGCATGATAACGCGATTCCAATGGGTTGAAAGGCTCGACGGATGGCTGAGTTCGGCAGATTGGAGGATACGACCCAGACGCAAATGGGCACACCCGCTGCGTCAAGCGGGCATGCCCTGTGTGCAGTCGCCGGGGTGTGTGGGCCGGCGGGTGGGGAATGTTAATAAGTAGTAACTCAGTCGACACCGACGACCGTCATGGTCGGGCGGATGCTGGTCGAAATACGTCGCTCGATATCGGCGAGGTTACGCTGCACCATTTCAAGACGATCGCGGGCAATATCGAGACGGTGTCCACCGAGTTGCTCGTATTCTTCGGCGACTTTTAGCCCCGCTTTGGTTTTTTCCATACGTTCGACCGTCGCTTTGTACTTGGCTTCCATGTCGGCATCATCAATGGCCATCTTGGTCAACTCGTGATTCATTTCGACGATAAAGCCACCTCCCATCTCATGCATTCGTCGGGCGTGATCGCGTTGGGCCTCGGTTTCGGCGCGGGCGAGTTCGGCGGCGGCTTGTGCGACTTCGATTCTCAGGTTATTGAGTTCGTTCGGAGTCGCGTGACCTGTATTGACATGCGCTTCGCCAACCTTGAGCGCTTCCTGACGAATGGTGACGATCTTCCTCAATTGCTCAAGGTCGGTTCTTTTGATCGGTTCTGCCTTGGCCTTCTCTGACAGATTGGCGATTTGCTCTTGCATTGCATCGCGTCGGGCCCGAGAGACCGACCGGTTCATTTGCATGGCGGCCAATTGATCTTCCAATCCACGCATTTCTCTTGCCAATCGCTCATGGCTCAACTCACTGGCTTGGTGCCTTTCGAGAAATGCCCGGCGCTCTGTCACGATCTTGTGGACTTGTGTTCGAGCCCGATTCAGCTCTTCCTCGAATTGAGCGCGGCGTTCGTGCTGGGTCCGTATGGTTGATTCCGCGAATGCCATGATTGACTTTTCCAGCAGATCGCACGCACGCTTGAGTAGAGGCTTGGCGTTGCTGCCGATGGTGCGAGTGGAATCGCCTTTCACTTTGATGATCAATTGTGCCGCCAGAGTCGTGATCGATTCGCCTTGTCCGAGCTTGAGCCTGTCTAGATTCAGCGGGTTGAGCGTAATGGCCACGTCTCCGTGAACGCGTGAGAGATCTTCACCAAACGACTCCTTCAGAGCGGTTCCCCACACGCCAGACGATTGGAGGAGTGCTTCGATGACTTCCATGTTGAGTGATGATGAACTCTCTTCCCAAGTAATCTTCAAGACACAACTTTCAGTAATCAGCAACGATTCGAAAGTTTCGGCATTCTTTTTTTCTTCGTCGGCCCTCGCGATGGATGTGATGCTGGTGACGGCCAACGCGGCGATGAGACATAAGGCACGGAATTTGGATGTCATGTGCGTGGAATTCATATGGTGGCTCCTGATTGATTTTTCAGTTCGGTGAGGCAGTTCTGGGCTGTTTTCGCGGCCGTCGTGGTTGGAAAAAGTTTGACCGTGCGCTCGAATGTTCGGATCGCGTCGTCGCGACGATCGGGCTGCTTGATCCATTGGTTGGCCTGTTCGACCATGACTCGGGCGGTGATTTCTGATTCCTGCTCGATGAGCAATTGCGCCGGGATCGGCATCGGTTTGCTTCGCCTCGTCGACGTTCTTGAGCGTGAAAACGATGCGGTTCGTGTGCGTTCTTTCGCGGCTTGGCGATTGGCCCGAACGATCGACTCCAGTCGGTCGGCTTCCTCGCGAAGGGCTTTGATTTTTGCCTCCAGATTGTCGATGACGGCTGTTGGTGCGTTTTCGATTTTGGCGATTTGGGGTTGATCGTTATCGACCGGCACGCTTCTGTTGGCGAAATTGAAAACAAAAAGCAATAGGGCGATTCCGGCTGATGCTCCAACCGCAATGCGAACCTGCTTCTGTTTGCGTACGCGATACCGCGCTTGGTTGGCCAACTCACCGGGCGACGTTAGGTCGATGTAGGCTGCTCGGTCGGCGTGTTGGAGAAGTTGTTCAAGGTCGTTCGGCAACATCGTTTCAAAGATCCGATTCGTTCAATTCTGACAACAATTGGCGTAAACGTTCACGTCCCCGATGAAGCCGAACTTCCGTGTTGTTCTTGGAAATTCCCAAGAGCGTTGCGATATCTGCAATCGGAATCTGCTCCAAGTACCGCAGCACGACGACTTCGCGTTCACGCGTTGGAAGTTCGCGTACGGCACTTCGCACCGACGCCAACGTTTCATCATCAAGCCCTTCTTGTGTGCTCGCATCGTACTCGTCGTGATCGTGGCGGCTGGTCAATATGCCCAGTCCCATACGCCGCAAAACCAATCGCCGCTGGTGTCGGCGGCACGCGTTGATCGTGATTTGGGTCAGCCATGTGTCTACGCTGCTTTCCTGACGAAACGTCTTGAATCCCTTGAGTACATCAACGATCACGTCTTGAACGACATCGCGCGAATCCTGCGACCAACCGAGCAGACGCGACACGAGTTTGGCGATCTTGGGTTGATACTGCTCGACGAAGCGGTCGAACTCCAAGCCGTCGCCGGCGATCAACCGTTGGATCGATAACTCCGCCATGCTGTCCACCGGTTGGGCTTGCGACACGTCCGACACGTCATCACCTTTGTTCACAACATTGGAGAGGGCAGACGCGAAATGCTTACAAAGAATTTGCGAAATTTCTACAATTGGTACGCTTAATTCGCGGCGAGGTTGCCGGAAATCATTGGAAAGGGAGGATTTTGTAGGGTCCGTTGTGCGGACCGCCGGATGTCTTGCTGGGCAAGATCGTCCGCACAGCGGACCCTACAGATCGTCAGCAAGCCCCGCGAAGGAACGTGCCTAGCGTGCGGAAGAGGATGATGATGTCGAGCTCGAGGTTCATGTGCTTGAGGTAGTACAGGTCGAATTGCAGCTTTCGTTTGGCGTCTTTGATGCTACTGCCATAGCGGAAGCTGATCTGCGCCCAACCGGTGAGGCCGGGTTTGACGAGATTGCGTTCGGACCAATACGGGATCTGCTTGCAGAGGTCGATCTGAATGTCGGGTCGTTCCGGTCGCGGGCCCACCACGGACATTTGACCGCGCAGGATGTTGTAGAATTGCGGCAGCTCGTCCAAGCGCATGCGACGCATGACTCGCCCGACGCGGGTCACGCGGGGGTCATTCGGCTTTGCCCAGACGCTTTCGCCATTCTCGGCGTCAATGCGCATTGTCCGAAGCTTGTAGAGTTTGAAAACCGTACCGTTTTTGCCGACGCGATTCTGAGCGTAGAATACCGGGCCGCCGTCTTCGATCTTGATCAGCAGCGCCAGGATCGGATAGAGCAACATCGAGATCAAGAGGCCAACAGTCGCCACACTGACGTCAAACAATCGTTTGAGTGATGCATACTCGTCGCAGTGGGCTTTGAGGTCGCTGACGAGGAACCAGTCCGGTGTGATTTCATCAACGAGAATCTGTCCGGCGCATGTTTCATGGAAGGTGGCTTCGTTGGTGACGCGGCATCCAAGTCGCAAGCAAGGCAGCATCCACGAGGTCATCTTCTTGCGCTGAGCGCCGTTGCACACGACAATATCCTGGATGCCAAGATTGCGGCAGATTCGGACCAACTCGTCGGTCGAACCCAGACCGGGCAGGCTCGCCTGAGTACCCTCGGCCGCCGATTGGCTGACAAATCCCATGACCTCATGGGCTGACAAGAACCCACCGTCCAATCTTTCAACAAAGGCTTCGGCGGCATGACGCGAGCCGACGACCACGAGCCGGCGTTTGACACTGTGGATCGCATAGCAAGCAAGCAGCCGAATCGAAAGACCAGCCACCAGATACGTTGCGAAGGTTAGCGCAGCGATGCGCCGACTTAGGCTCGAATACATGCCCACATAGATAATGGCGTAAACAAGTACCGCCCCAGCCACCGACGTGAGCAGCATGCGGGTGACGATATGCCAGCGGCTATAGAGGGTGGCCCGTTCGTTGAGTCCAAAAATGAGACTGCACACCGTCAAGCAGGTCACGCAAACGGCGTAGGCCACCGTCGCACCGGTGTGCTTGGTCATTCCGGTCAGATCAAACCAGGCGTATCCCTGGATCAATGCGCCCCAGAGAATGACGGCATCGATGACGATCCATGCGGGCAGGGGTAAACCGCGGAGCAACTGCCCAATGGTGATAAATGGATGGCGTGGTCGCGATCGTTTGGTCGCAGAGTCCAGAATCGTCGCGCGCGTGGCGGATACAACGCCAGCGGTAGACTCAACACCCAACGCGTACTCAGACTTCATCAGTTGCAGACTCCGACAGATTTTGATGTGTAGAAACCTGCTTTGAGCATCGGCTGAAAGCGAAGAGGGCTGGAATTATAGGTCGCCGGTCGGTGATCGATTTGACTGAACGCAATTTCGACCGCGAACTTTCACGAACTGCAAGACAATGGGCTGCAAGAATTGCGCGTCGCCCGGCAGTTTTTGCGCAGTGGGCAAGTAGGTTCGCAAGTTGCGTGCATCACGTGGGAGAACCGATATTTCCGGTCTCAGTTTGACCCTTCAGGTTCCGATATCATCGTTACATAGCAGTACGAAAATGACCATGCGTCGCCGAGAAGTTGATCGGTTCCGATTCATATTGTCGCAATGCATACAACGCAATGGATACAACGATGTGCAAGAGGTTCACAATGACCAATAATGATCGAATGTTTCAATGGGCGGGTGGTTTGATTCTGTTGGCGGTGGGCGGCTGCGCTCAGCATAGCCATGACGTGTATTCAACGTCCGCAGAGCCAGCCGGTTGGTCAGATCTTTCGCCCGGCGCTTCGGTGACTTCGGATGAGGGGTATCGGTTGCTCGTGCCACAAGCCACCGAAGGACTGTTTCCGGCATCAATCTCGGTCGCCCGGATCGCGCAGTCGTCCTACAACGGCGGGCAACTGGTCCTTGCGATGAAACCTGAAGTGGATTTTCTCGCGTGGAATTCAGTGTTCGATGATTTTCGCGCCGTCAGCGAAGTCTTCCCACTCAACGAAAAGGATCTCGACGGTGGTGAGGTGTCGGCGGAGAACTTGATGACCGCGTCGGAAGCGCTCGAAGCCGGTCTGATGCTTCTGTATACCGAGTCACGTGGGGGGTACGATCGATGCAGTCTTTCGGGCGTGCTTTACGACGTTCGATCGCGACAGGCTTTGGCGGCGATTCATGCAAACAGTTTGATATCAGATCCCGTCTCGCCCGACGAGCGGAAGGCCCGCACGGCGTCGGCTGACACCCGCGAAGACCGCGACCCGCGACTGGTGGCAGTCGATGCGTTTGAATCGCATGTGCGCGATTGCCTCCGACGGCTGATGACCAAAGACAAGTCCAAGAACGTGGGCCCGATCGAGGGCTGGATTCCGACCTACACGGTCGAGCCACTCATTTGGCCGACATCGTATCCATCCAATAATCCGACTCGCAGGTAGGGCGAATCGCAGGTAACGCGATGGCGATCGGTTCACGTAATGGCGACGGTGCGCGAGACCCCTGTGAAATTCAAATACGGTCGCCGAATTAATGCTTAATCGCCACAAAAGGCCCGGTTTGACACTTTGAGGGGCATGGCGTAGATTGTTTTTGGTTCAAGGCACTTCGATTCTCTACTTTCGGGGCCGTTCTGATTTGAGGCATCGTTTGTTTCAAACTGACCTCGTGCGAAGTGCAGATATTGTAGAAGGTTGTTTCAATGCAAGGTACAGTAAAGTGGTTTAATGACACCAAGGGTTTTGGCTTCGTGGCTCCTGAAGATGGATCAGCGGACGTTTTCGTCCACTATTCCGCCATCGAAGGTGACGGCTTTAAGTCGTTGGCTGAAGGAGTCGTGGTTGAATTCGAAATTACCGTCGAGGGCAAGGGACCGAAAGCGTCCAACGTCCGCGTCGTCGGCAACTAGTTCCTGCCGAGTCGCCAGGTGATTATGTCGCCAGGCAGATCATTTCGATTCAATTTTCAAGATTCAAATGATCGACTAGAATTCAGAAGGCCCGCCCTTACAAAAGGGCGGGTCTTTTTTTTAGCAAGTTTTTTAGAATGTCACGGTTGATGGCACGTCGGAAAATCAACGAAACGTGGATTCCGGCGCGAGCGAGTGCGTAAGCAATGGGCGTCATTCAGTTACAAAATGTCACCAAGGAGTTCGGCAGCCTGCGGGTGCTGGACGGCATATCCGTCGAGTTTCATTCCGGGCGGATCACCGGCATCGTCGGTCCCAATGGGGCGGGAAAGACGACGCTCTTTCGAATGATTAGCGGCGAATTGGAACCGGACCTCGGGACTGTGACCAAGTCGCGCGACCTGAAGGTTGGTTATCTCACGCAGGACCCGACGCTCCGCTCCGATGCCACCCTCCACGATGAGGTATTGAGCGTGTTCGAGGGGCTGCTCGCGATCGAACATCGGATGCAAAAGGTGTCCGAAGAAATCGCCCATCAGCACGACAGCGACGGCATCGACGAATTGATGAAACAATACGATCGCCTCAATGCCGAATTCGAAACGGCTGGCGGTTATGCGCATGAGCAACGTCTTGAAGAAGTGCTGGGCGGGTTGGGGTTTTCAGTCGAGGATCGCAAACTCCCTGTGTCGGCGCTGTCGGGCGGACAAAAGTGTCGCGCCGCTTTGGCGAAGTTGCTCCTGCAAGATCACAACATGTTGCTGCTCGACGAACCGACGAACCATTTGGACATTGACGCGGTCCGCTGGTTAGAAAAATTTTTGGCGGGCCATCATGGTGGGGCGGTAATTATTTCGCACGATCGTTACCTGATGGACCGGGTGACGGACCGAATCGTCGAAGTCGACAAGCGGCGGGTCACGTCGTACACCGGCAATTATTCAACCTACATCGAAACCAAAGAACGCAACCGACTCAGCGCCGAGCGCCAGTTTTCGAAGGACAAGGATTTCATCAACAAGGAGCGGGCATTTATCAACAAGCACATGGCTGGCCAGCGCACCAAGGAAGCGCAAGGCCGCCAAAAACGCTTGGAACGTCGCCTGCGAAACGGTGAGTTCGTCACCGATGTCGAGTCAAAACGTCGCAATGTCAAGTTTGAATTCGACGAAGGCAGCACGCTCGGCGGCGAAATCATGCGGATTGAGGAACTCGCCAAATCGTTTGACGGTAAAGACCTGTTTCGCGACATGAGTTTTCTGATCGAAGCCGGTCAGCGGCTGGGCATCACCGGTCCAAACGGCACGGGAAAATCGACGCTGATCAAAATTTTGCAAGGCATGGTGCCGGCCAGCGGGGGAACTTTCGAATGGAACCCGAAAGTGTCGGTCGCGTATTTCGCGCAGGAGGCCAAGGCCTTAACTGGCAGTCATACGCTCGTTAAGGAAATGCAAATCATTCGCCCGGGTATCACCGAGGGAGAAGCGCGATCGCATTTGGGCCGGTTTAACTTCATTGGTGACGACGCGTTCAAACCGTTGCACGTCTTGTCGGGCGGTGAGCAATCGCGCATCCGGTTAATCAAACTTCTCGAAGAAAACCCGAACGTCTTGGTGCTGGACGAACCGACCAACCATTTGGACATTCCATCGTGTGAAGCGCTGGAAGCAGCGCTGGCGGAATTCCCCGGGACGATCATTGCGGTGAGCCACGATCGATATTTTCTCGATCGGTTGATCAGTCACTTGCTGGTGATTCGTCCCGAAGGGCATCGATTGGTTCGCGGGAATTATTCTGACTACGCGGAGTTCTTGGAGAAGCGGCCTAGCATTTGGGAAAAAGATGCGGAAACCGCTTCATCGCAGAATGCCAACAACAAAAAATCGCAGTCAACAAAATCAAGTGCGAAGGGCAAGAAGAAAGCGGACTCTCGTTTCGATGTCCTGCCCGTTGAGAAAATCGAAGAGTTGGTGATGGATTGCGAAGGAAAATTGGCGGCTGCCAACGAACGGTTCGCAACGCCCGAAGTTTATCGCGATCCGGAGCAGGTGGCTGAGCTTCGCCAGATCATCGACGCACTCCGCGAAGAACTTGCTGAGCTGGAATCGGTTTGGCAAGAGCGCGTCGAACAAGCCTGATTGGTAGGCGCGGCGTGTCGCTGCGTACTTTGATAGAATCGCCGCCGCGTCATTCTGGCCAATTGAAATGCTGCGAGTTGAAACCTGTCATGTTTGAAGCCCCGGATCTATACGACATCGTCCGCCTGCTGACCGACGACCAACGGATGATCACGTCCACTGTGCGGCGATTCGTTTCGGACCGCGTCCTGCCCGACATCAACCAGCACTTTCATGAGGGGACGTTCCCCGTGGGAATCGTGCCCGAGATGGGGGCGCTGGGATTGCTGGGTAGCAACTTGAAAGGATACGGATGCTCCGATGTCGATGCGGTTTCGTACGGTCTGATCAATCAGGAATTGGAGCGCGGTGATAGCGGGCTGCGCAGTTTTGTGTCCGTGCAGACCAGTCTGTGCATGTGGCCGATCTTCACCTACGGCAGCGACGAGCAGAAGGATCGGTGGCTTCTTGCGATGGCCAAGGGCGAGGCGATCGGTTGCTTCGGTTTAACCGAGACCGGACACGGTTCCGATCCCGGCGGGATGATCTCCAACGTTCGTCGCGATGGCAGCGATTTGATTCTCAACGGTGGCAAGATGTGGATCACCAATGGGTCGATCGCCGATGTCGCGATTGTATGGGCCAAGCTCGATGACACGGTGCGCGGGTTCCTCGTCGAGAAGGGGATGAAGGGCTACACGACGCGAGACATTCATAACAAATTTTCGCTGCGGGCGTCGGTGACTTCGGAGTTGCTGTTCGAGGACGTGCGGCTACCCGCCGAAAATATGCTGCCGCATGATAAGGCCGTCGGGTTACGTGGGCCGTTATCGTGTCTGAATCAAGCACGATACGGGATCGCGTGGGGGGCGATCGGCGCGGCGATGGCGTGTTACGATGAGGCTTTGCAATACGCCAAAGAGCGAAAACAGTTCGACCGACCGATCGCAAGTTTCCAATTGGTGCAGCGCAAACTTGCGAAGATGGTCACCGAAATTACCAAAGCCCAGTTGTTGGCCCTTCGCCTCGGACAGTTGAAAGATGAGGGCAAGGTCCGCCACGATCAAGTATCGATGGCCAAAATGAACAACGTCGAGATGGCCCTCAAATGCGCCCGCGTCGCCCGCGACATTCTAGGAGCGGCAGGCATCTGCGACGATTTCCAATGTGGCCGCCACATGTGCAACCTCGAAAGCGTCTATACCTACGAGGGCACCCACGACATTCACACGCTGATCGTAGGCGAAGCGATCACCGGCATCCGCGCATTAGCATAAAGACATCGCGGCGATGACCCATAGAGTTAACATTCTGGGAGCGTCGGGTTGCGGCGCATCAACGATCGGCCGGACCCTCGCGGTCGAGTTGTCGATTCCGCATTTCGATTGCGACGACTATTACCATTCGCCAACCGATCCACCGTTTCAGATTCAGTGCACGCCGAGGCAACGCTTCGACGCCATTACCGCAGACCTTTCACCGAGTGGCAGTTGGGTCTTGTCAGGTGGCGTGGCTGGTTGGAACCCATATCCGCAGCTTGAATTTACGATGATTGTGTTTGTGACCTTGCCCACGCCGATTCGTGTTGAGCGACTGCGCGCACGCGAGTACGTACGCTTCGGAGATCGCATCCGCAATGGAGGCGACATGCACGAGGCGCATGAGGAATTCATCGAATGGGCATCGCGCTACGATGTGGGCGACGTGGAGGGGAAGACCCGCGAGCGACACGAGGCCTACCTAGCCGAACAAACGTGCCCGGTGATTCGAATTGACGGCGCGAAACCGATCGAGGAATCAGTCCGAATAGTTTGCCTGGAGCTGGACGGCGCCGGATAATCTCAGACATGCAAGATCCAGCCGTCATCCGAATGGGCTACTTCAAAGTCCGCATTCGCACGCGCGAGTGGGCGGAAGGGGAGCGCGTCTCCTTGCTCGATGTGAAGGGGATCTCCAAAGCGCGGATGAACCTGCTGTTCAAAGAAAAGTATTTCACAGCCACCCGCATTATGACCACGCCAATCGACGAAATGGTCGAACGTCTCGCACCGCACGATCCATTCTTCCACGATCCGGTTAAGACCCGTGAAATCCTCGAGGACTGGCGATCGCAGATTCGCCAACTCTGGCTGGACAAGACCGGCGAGCCCGAGCCAGCCGATTGGATATTTGAGAAAGAAATGTGAGCGGAGAATTACTCAACCATGCACTTAGAGCTAATGCGTGAAGAAGCAAGGGAATTCCCTGTAATCGAGGAGCCGCTTAAGTATACGTCAATCAAGATTTGGCATTGTAGTTACAAATCCCTCATGCCCTTGGCCAATTTCGCCAACGTTCGATCGCTAGAAATTGCAACAATTCCAGACGACAACATTGATTTCATTGGGAAGCTTCGCGAGTTGCGGTCGCTTCACATCCTTCATCTTCCCAAAGTCACGTCACTTAGACCGATTGGCAGGCTCAATAAATTGAGAAAACTGTATTTGGAGGTACTGCCTAGTTGGAGTTATTCAAACAAGAGGACCTTTGTAGACTCGTTGCGCCCACTTGCAAATTTGAAAGAGATCGAGGACATATGGTTGGATTCCATCGTCCCAACAGATGGAGACTTGAGGATTCTGCTGCGATGTCCGAGGCTTAAGACCCTTCACACCCTTGATGACTATCCGTTGGAGCAGTTCGCGTGGATCAACGGACGCCGCCCCAAGATAAAGGGAAGGTTCTTGATGCCAATCATGACGCTCAACGAATGTCCCTGCTCCAAATGCGGCACACCTTTAGTTGTATTGTCTGGTGTCCTCAAATACGGGACCAAATGTCCCCAATGCCATCACAAGAGGGTTCAACAGCATCTAGCTGATTGGGAAACATGCCGTGCCCGAGCAGAGCGATACAGGCGGTAGTTAAGCACCCTCGGAATCAAGCCGCTCCATTGTCCATTGGCGACCATCATGCCAGCGATCGCTCTGTCAATTTGGCATCCCCTAATGGTGGTTTACAGGCTTCCTGCCAAGGTGGCAGAGTTCTCCCCGCAATTCCGTAGCCTGTGAATTATCTTAACTAATTGTCATTTCTTGGCTTACGGAATCTGTGAGCCTGTACGGTTTTGGCACTGGCCATGCTGTGTGATGGTTGGAGTCCTTGTAGGTACTCCGCGCGAAGATGCAAACATGGGCAAGGCAGCAGCGGCCCTTCGATATGGTTGTTGATCGGGTGTTCCCCGGTCGTTTGAAATCAAAAGGAGATCAATCAATGGCGGTAAAGCAGTTGGCTTTTCAAGAGGATGCCCGTCATGCCCTTCTCGATGGCGTGTCCAAACTCGCCAATGCGGTCAAAGTGACGCTCGGTCCGAAGGGGCGTAACGCGGTGCTCGATAAGGGTTGGGGCGCTCCCACGGTGACCAAGGACGGCGTCAGCGTCGCCGAGGAAGTGGAACTCGCAAACAAGTACGAGAACACCGGTGCCCAGTTGGTCAAGGAAGCGGCTAGCCGTACGAGCAAGTCGGCTGGCGACGGCACCACGACGGCGACGGTGTTGGCGGAAGCGATTTTCCGCATCGGTCTGCGGAACGTCGCAGCCGGTGCCGATCCGAATGCCCTTTGTCGCGGGATTGTCAAAGCAGTGGAGGCTGTTACGGCAGAGTTGGAAGCCAAGTCGCGACCCATTCGTGCGTCAAATCGTGACGACATCGTCAACATCGCCGCGATCTCTGCGAACAACGACATGGCCATCGGTAATGTACTGGCTGATTGCTTCGAGGCGGTTGGCAAAGATGGCGCGATCACGGTTGAAGAAGGCAAGACTTCGGAGACCGATGTCGAATTCGTCGAAGGTATGCAATTCGACCGTGGCTATCTCTCGCCGCACTTCGCCACTGACCAAGAGACGATGGAGTGCGAGTACGACAAGGCGTTGGTGCTGATCCACGAAGAGAAGATCACCAATGTTCAGAAGCTCGTACCGCTGCTCGAAAAAGTCTCCAAAGCCAAGAAGCCGCTGATCATCATCGCCGAAGACATCGAAGGCGACGCGCTGGCCACGCTGGTGGTCAACAAGATTCGCGGCATTGTTTCGGTGTGTGCGGTGAAGGCACCGGGTTATGGCGATCGTCGCTCAGCGATGCTTGGCGACCTCGCGGTCCTCACCGGTGCGAACGCCGTGATGAAAGATCTGGGCGTCGACATCGAGAGCCTTTCGATTAGCGATCTCGGTCAAGCCAAGAAGATCCGCATCAACGCCGACACAACCACGATCGTCGAAGGCGCTGGCGCGACCAATGACATCAAAGCACGCATCAGCCAGATTCGTCAGGAAATCGAAGCCAGCACGTCCGACTACGATAAAGAAAAACTGCAAGAGCGATTGGCCAAGTTGGCTGGCGGTGTTGCTCAGATCAATGTTGGTGCTGCAACCGATACCGAAATGAAGGAAAAGAAGGCCCGCATCGAAGACGCCTTGCACGCAACCCGTGCGGCGATCGAAGAGGGCATCGTTCCCGGTGGTGGTGTGGCGTTGGTTCGCTGCATCGACGCCTTGGATAAGGTTTCTGCGAAGCGCGACGAAAAGATCGGTGTCAATATTGTTCGCGAAGCGTTGGCTGCACCGCTGCGTCAGATTGCCACCAATTCAGGCGATCAGCCCGGCGTGGTGCTGCACAAGGTTTTGAGCAAAACCGGTAACTTCGGCTTCAACGCCCGCACCGGCGAATACGAAGACCTCACCAAAGCCGGTGTCATCGATCCGGCCAAGGTCGTTCGTTCGGCCCTTGAAAACGCAAGCAGTGTCGCCCGTCTCCTGCTCAGCACCGACTGCATCATCACCAGCAAGCCAGAAGAAGGTGACGACGCCGGCGCCGGTGACATGCACGATGATATGATGTAGTTCGTTTTGAAATTGGCGATCGTCGCGCCGATGCGTGCGACGGATCGTGTTATCGATATTCTCAGGATTTGCTTGAAAGGAAGTATAGAACCATGGCAACAGCAACAGCCAAGAAGCTAAAAATTCGCCCGTTGGATGATCGTCTCGTGGTCGCACAATGCTCAGCCGAAGAGATGACGGCTGGCGGTATTGTCCTGCCGGATAGCGCTCAGGAAAAACCACAGCGTGGCAAAGTTTTGTCGGTCGGTGCGGGCAAGTTGCTCGACAACGGCGAGCGCGGCGCGATGGATGTATCGGTTGGCGATGAAGTGTTCTACGGCAAGTACTCGGGCACGAACGTCGAAGTCAATGGTGAAGAACTCGTCATTCTCCGTGAGAGCGACGTGCTGGCAATCTTCTGCTAGCAGGTAGGTTAACTTGTCCTTCGCGTGATTGATCGGCGAAGGATCAATAGATAGGAGCAACGACGATATGGCGTCGAAACAAATGATGTTCAGTCAAGAGGCCCGCCAGCAGTTCTTGGAAGGCCTGACCAAACTCGCCAACGCGGTGAAAGTGACAATGGGGCCAACCGGTCACAACGTCCTCCTGCAGAAGTCATGGGGAGCGCCCCGAATCACCAAAGACGGTGTTACGGTGAGCAAGGAAGTCGAATTGGAGCAGCCCTTTGAAAACATGGGCGCCAAAATGATCAACGAAGTCGCCTCCAAGACCAGCGACGCGGTTGGTGATGGAACGACCACCGCCACTGTCCTGGCTGAGGCGATTTACAAAGAGGGCTTGAAGCTGGTGACGGCCGGCGTGAGCCCCATGGAATTGAAGCGCGGCATGGACCTTGCGGTGCAGACCGCAGTCAAGAGCATCGCGTCACTCTCGACGCCCGTGAAGAACTCTGCCGACATCGAGAAAATCGCCACCATCAGTGCGAATGGCGACGAAGAAATCGGCAAGTTGTTGGCGGCTGCCCTCGAAGAAGTTGGCAAGGAAGGCGTCGTCGAGATTGAAGAAGGCAAGACGCTCGAAACCGAAAAGGAAGTCGTCGAAGGTATGCAGTTCGACAAGGGCTACCTCTCGCCATACTTCATGACCGATCCGGGTACGCTCGAATGCATTCTCGAAGATGCGTTCGTGTTGGTCTACGAAAAGAAGATCAGCAACTTGCGTGAATTCGTCCCGCTCGTTGAGAGCATCGCGTCGTCGGGCAAGCCGTTCCTGGTGATTGCCGAAGACGTCGAAGGCGAAGCGATGGCAGCATTGGTCGTCAACCGTCTCCGTGGTTTGCTGCACGTTTGTGCGGTGAAGGCTCCTGGGTTTGGTGATCGTCGCAAGGCCATGCTTGGTGATATCGCCACGCTGACCGGTGCGAAGATGATCAGCGAAGACCTCGGCATCAAGCTTGAGAACGTCACGCTCGCCGACCTCGGCAAAGCCAAGAAGATCGTCGTCACCAAAGAAGACACGACGGTCATCGAAGGGGCTGGCAAAAAGAGCGAGATCAAAGCCCGCATCGAGCAGATCCGCAATCAGATTGAAAAGACCACCAGCGACTACGATCGCGAGAAATTGCAGGAGCGTCTCGCCAAGCTGACCGGTGGTGTGGCCGTCATTCGCGTTGGCGGACCGACCGAAGTTGAAGTGAAGGAACGCAAAGATTTGGTGGACGATGCTTTCCATGCAACAAAAGCGGCTGCGGAAGAAGGCGTGATCCCCGGCGGAGGTGTTGCATTCCTGCGTGCGATCGCAGCCGTTGAAAAAGGTCGCAGCAAAGCCGTCGGTGAGCAGAAGATGGGCTTTGATATTGTCGCCAAAGCCCTACGTGCCCCGGCATGGCAGATCATCAACAACTGCGGTGAAGACGGCGACGTCATCATCGAACAAATCCTTGAGAAATCAGGGACCAACGGATACGACGCCCGCAATCGTCAGTTTGTTGATATGGTCAAGACCGGTATCATCGACCCCGCGAAGGTCGCGCGAACTGCATTGGAAAATGCCGTGAGCGTTTCCGGTCTCATGCTCACCACCGAGGTGATGCTGACGGACCTGAAAGATGGCGATGCGAAGGAAAGCGTCGCGAACTCGGTACACTAACAAACGCAACGGTGTGATACCTGGCGCGTGAATAACGGTTGAAAACTTGGGGGCGGACGAAAAGCAACTCGTTCGTCCCCTTTTTTCACCGATGCGGTTCGGTCGGTGAGTCGATAGCCTGTGCCATCGTGTGGCATGTTTGATCTTCAGATTAAGGCGAGGCAATGAGTACGAAACGCGATTACTACGAAGTGCTGAGCGTCTCGCGCACGGCCTCTGCCGACGAGATTAAGAAAGCCTACCGCAAGTGTGCACTGAAGCACCACCCCGACCGCAACCGGGACAATCCAGAATCTGAGGCATTGTTCAAAGAAGCAGCCGAAGCGTACGAAGTTCTCAGCGATGCCAACAAGCGAGGTCGCTACGATCAATTCGGGCATGAGGGTATGGCGTCGAGCGGGATGCACGACTTTTCGCACATGGGTGCGGACGATATCTTCTCGATGTTCAACGATATTTTTGGTTCGGCGTTTGGCGGGGGCGGTCGAAGAGGACGTCGCCGCGGTGCCGATCTGCAAGCTGAGGTTGTCATCACGCTGAATGACGTTGCCAATGGCGTCAAAAAACGGTTGGAGTTTGTTCGCGAGGACGAATGCGAAACGTGTTCGGGAACCGGGGCCGAACCCGGCACCGATCGGCAGGGTTGCCCGACGTGCGGTGGTTATGGACAAGTCGAACAGACTGGCGGATTTGCGAGTTTGTTCGGTCGAATGGTCACGACCTGTCCGGATTGTCGCGGGCAGGGATCGGTGGTGGTGACGCCGTGCAAGGCATGCCGTGGGGCTGGACGTTCGCCCAAGGAACGGGTTGTCGTCGTGGACATTCCCTCGGGCATTCATGACGGACAAGCCGTGCGCATCCGTGGCGAAGGGGAAGCCGGTGAGCCGGGGGCGCCGCAAGGCGATTTGCATTGCTACGTGCGGGTGGCCAAACACGAATTGCTGGAACGCCATGAGAACGACCTCGTGTGTCGGATGCCGGTTTCGTTTACACAAGCGGCACTCGGAGCGAAGGTCGAAGTTCCGACCCTCAACGGAAAAGCTGAGTTGACGATCCCGAAAGGAGCGCAGCATGGCCAAGTCTTCAAGATGTCTGGGTTGGGGTTGCCTGATTTGCGCACGGGTCGGGCTGGTGATGAACTGGTGCAAGTGCTGATCGAAATTCCCAAGAAGCTCTCAGAAAAGCAGAAGTCGTTGTTGCGCGAATTTGCAGAAACCGAAGACCATACCGTGCTACCAGAATCCAAAGGGTTTTTTGAAAAACTGGTGAACTACTTCGGCGCTGAAGAAGCCAAGAAATAGCTCGCAATCGATATAGAGCAAAGCAGAGTTGAGTTAACTGATGAGTGCAAGAAAGAACAAAAAGAAAGTCTCCATCGCAGACGGGAAAGCCGATGCTCCGGCAAACGAAGATGCAGCCCCTGACGCCAATGAATGCGAAACGGATGTTGAGGCGGAAGCTGCGGAGAGCATTGATCCAATCGATCAGCTCAAAGCCGAAGTGGCGGAGTGGAAAGATAAATTTCTGCGATCAAAAGCCGAGCAGCAAAACATCGCCCGCCGCAGCAGCAATGAGATCGCAGAAGCGCTTCGATATTCAGGCACCGGCCTGCTGAAATCCGTCATCGAGGTGATGGACGATTTGGACCGAACGGTGGAAGCCGTTGGCGGTGAGGGTGATACGGACAGCACATTGGCGGAAGGGGTGCGACTTGTTCGCGATAAGTTGCAGAAAATCTTGACCGACAACCATGTCGAAGTCATTGACGCCAGTGATGCCGCGTTCGATCCCATGATGCACGAGGCGCTGCTGCAGCAACCGTCCGCCGACCACGAACCGGGGCGCGTGATTCAACAGATTCAAAAAGGTTATCGATTGCACGATCGCGTGCTGCGACCAGCCAAGGTCATTGTTTCTGCGGCGGCTCCTGACAGTGAGGAATCGCAGTCACCCGATGCTGAATCATCCGACGAATCTGTCGAGGTGGAAAACAAGTAGGCCAGAAAATACGTAGATCAGAAGTTCGCAGGAGCGTTTGAAAATGCCGACATACGATTACGAATGTGAAGCCTGCGGGCACGTCTTTGAAATGTTTCAAAGCATCACCGCCCGCGCCAAGCGCAAGCCCGAAGACGCGTGTGAGGGATGTGGTAAGCACGCTCCCATTCGTCGACTGATCGGATCAGGCGGAGCGGTCATCTTTAAGGGCGACGGTTTTTACGAAACCGACTACCGCAGCGACAGCTACAAGAAGGCGGCCAAAGCCGACAAAGAAAGTCAATCGGGTTCGACGGACAAGTCCGGCTCATCGGACAAATCGTCTAAGTCGGATACCTCCGGAACGAAGAAAGAATCCACTGCAGACAAGGCCTCTTCGTCGACGACCACGTCATCAAGTTCAGATAAGCCAGCCAAGAAAGCGACTGATTCATAGCGGCGTGATTCGATACACCTGCCCAACTTGTCAGAAGACCATCGGCGTGACCACCCGCGAGGAAGCTCCGAGTCGGCCATTCTGCTCCCGGCGATGCCAGTTGATTGACTTGGGCAAGTGGCTCAACGCCGAATATGTGATCAGCGATCCCATCCTGCCAGATGATGTTGATGAATTGCCCGATGTCGATTCGACGTCGATGAATTGAGGCAATTCCGGCCACAAGCCCCGCCAGCCGATTCTCATTGCTCACATACCCGCCGCGTTTATAATCGCGACGTCGGGCTCGTCAAAGTCGGGCGTTCCAGAACGGCAAGTTGGTTTTCATCAGCGAGTACACAATCATGTCCAACGAATCTGGCATGGCCAATGGCTCAAATGAAAATGTGAACTCAACGGTCGCAAGTTGGATGCGTGGTGTAGGCGCGTTCGATTTTCTGAAGGGATGGCGCGGTGCGTTTCAGGGCCGGGCAGTGGTGCTGGCGACGGCTGGGCTGTTGGTGACGGCGCTTTGGACTTGGATTCTGGATCGGTTGTGGAAGGAGAGCGATGCGGTAGGCATGCCATCGCTATTGCTTGACCGTGTCGATGCGAGTTGGGATTCATTTTTTCTGCTGAGTGCGGTTGTCCGCGAGCAATGGTTTTACGGTTTGTGTTTGCTTATTCCTTTGGCTTTCTTGTGGGCACTTTTGGGCGGGGCGATATGGCGGATGCTCGCGTGCAAGCAAACGGAAACGTCGCATCCATCGATCAGCCGGGCCCTGGAGTATGCCATCGGGCATTATTGGAAAGGGTTCCTGCTTGCTTGGGCGCTGCCCGTTGGGTTCGGTTTGCTGATCGGTGCGATGGTGGTCCTGTATGGCATGTTCATGGCCATCCCCTGGTTGGGTGATTTGGTTGGCGGCGTGTTCTTCTTCATTCCGTTGGCGTTGGGTTGCCTGTTGGCGTTTGGCTTGCTGGTTGTGCTAATCGGGGGGCATCTCTTTGCACCTGGTGTCGCGGTGAGCGGATCACACGGTACCGACGCGGTGACCAGCGCCGTTTCGTATGTCTTGAGTCGTCCCATCCGCGCGATTGCGTATTTTCTAACCACCTGCCTGATGGTCTGGGTTACATCATTCTTGCTGATATGGTTGGTATCGCTGGCAGAATCGGTAACGATGACACTGGCATCCTTTGGCGAGGGATTGCTATCCACGCGCGGCGAGGCGGGCAGCGACAAGACATCGGATTTCCTGATCGGCTTTTGGCTGGGCGGTTTGCATTATCTGGCCCAAGGGGTTGTGACCTGTGTTTTCTTTGCCGGCTCGGTTGTGAGTTTTTTGCTCCTGCGTGAGTCTGTCGATGGCACGGATCGGTGCGAGTTGGGCACGGTTGGCGTTGGCGTGGCGACAACCAGCCTCGTAGAACCCGTCGACACCCCATAAGTTTGCACCGAATGGGAAGCCGATTGTTTCTGATCGGTCGGGCCAAATGTTTTCTGATTGGACAACACCGAAGCGGTACGGATAATCCGATTCTCAGAATGATTCTTGAGAGTTCCGCTCTTGGGCTGAAAGGCGCGATATGCCCGTTGGGATGATAATTTGGCTTGGATGTTGTGGTGTTGTCGGGTTGGTTTGGGCCAGTCGACAGTTCGCGGTGATGCGCGCGGTGCGGCAGGATCGCCGTCTCCGCCCGGATTCGCACGGGCCACTGGACGGGAACGCCCCTCGACTTTCGCTTCTCGTATCCGCCAAGGACGAAGAAGACAACATCGAGGCGTGCATCGCATCGCTGTTGAAACAGGATTACCCCAACCTGGAAATCATCGCGATCAACGATCGCAGCGACGACCGGACCGGTGAAATCCTTGACGAGATTCAGCGAAAGCGGGGCGATTTGGTGCAGGCTGTTCATGTTCGGCGGCTGGCCGACGGTTGGTTTGGCAAGAATCACGCCATGCATACGGGGATGAAATACGCCACCGGTGAATGGCTTTGCTTCATCGACGCCGATTGCAAACAGACCTCCGAAAAAACGCTTTCGATGGCGATGCAGGAAGTGCTGAGTCGCAAGGCGGATTTTCTGTCGGTGCTTCCCGTTTTGGAAACCAAGACGTTCTGGGAGCGGCTCATTCAGCCGATTTGCGCCGCGATTCTGGTGATTTGGTTCGATCCTGAAAAGGTCAACAACCCGCGTTGTAAAGCTGCCTACGCCAACGGCGCATTCATGATGATGTCGCGAAATGCGTATCAGAAAATTGGTGGGCACACAGCCGTCAAAACCGAACTCAACGAAGACATCTGCATGGCTCGGTTGGCCAAGGATGGCGGACTGAAATTGTTCGTTATACAAAACGACGGCCTCTACCTGACCCGTATGTACTCATCGTTTAAGGAAGCATGGCGCGGATGGAGTCGGATTTTCTTCGGCACATTCCGAACGTATCGCCGGTTGTTTGCGACATTGGGCCTGGTCTTGTCGATGAGTGTGTTTCCATTCGTCAGCTTGATCGTGGCCATCGCCGGATTGGTGTTGGCCGACGACGTTGCCCGCGACCATTGGTGGATTGCACTTGGGGTGACGGGCTTGGTTGTGGCCATGCTGGAAGTCGTCATCTTCCAGTTCATGCGTTTGGTCCGGGCGGCGAATTGGGCTTGGATGACTTATTTCTTCGGCGTGCTGTTGGGCGTCGGCATGTTGGTGATGGCAATTCGCAAAGCCGCAGGCGCTTCGACAACTTGGCGCGGGACAACGTACCAAAACGACCAATGCGCCAAGCCGATCGATGAAGCTGAAGTGGACATTGCTGAGTCACCGATTGGCGGCGTCGTTGATTCGCGACCTCTAACCGATGCCTGAGAACACACAATGGCGGGTCGTGGTTGCGGGAACGGTTGCGCTCGCGGTGATTTGGATGCTGCTGCGGGTCCGCAAGTGGTTAAAGCGTCGAAGCACACCTAAAATCCACCCCAGGCTTCAAAAGTACCAACCGAGCCAAGATGACTTTGCGGCCAAACGGCGCGAGGAATCTGCGAAGATCATTGCAACATCCAGCGGAGAGTCCCTGGTCGGTTATCGAATCGTGCGTCAGGTGGAAGCCGTTTTTGTTGATGGGTTCAGACGACCGGAAGAAGCGGTGGAAGGACTCAAGGCGGTGGCTGCCATGAAGGGGGCCAACGCGGTGCTGTGCGTCCGCCACGAGCCGATCGGTTCGGGTCGGTATTCAGCGAGTGGTGATGCGGTGATCGTCGAATCGATCGAACCGGAGTCGCCGCCACCAACTGTCGAGCAGACAGACGCTGGGATCGATGTCACCGAGGAGGATTCCGATGATGGTGTGGCCTAAGTCGAACTTAGTGCATTCGGATCCCGTAAGAGCATTGAGGTAAATCCAATGAAATCGATGACGAAGATTGTCGTGACGGGCTTGATATTGGCGGTTGGTGCGATGGCGTTGACCAGTTCGCCTGCTCGGGCTGATCGCGACGAGACGCGACTGACACGGCTCGACCCGATCATCAGAAAGCAGGCCGACGAATCGCAGAAGCGGGCGCTGGCGTATCTCGAAGCATCTCAGAAGCCTGATGGCGGTTGGGAAGGCTTTCAGGGCAGTGATCCGGCGATTAGCGCAATGATCGCAAAGTGCTTCGCGCAACATCGCGACTATGGGCCGAAGCATGCAGTGGTGCGCCGCGCTTTTGAGTTCATGTTGAAACATGTGCAAGAAGACGGCGGTATCTATGTTCCAGAACTGGGGCTGCACAATTACTACACGTCGGTGATCGTGATGGCGCTTTCAACCAGCGACGATCCCGAGATCAAACAAGTTGTAGCCAACGCTCAGAAATACCTTACCAAACTGCAATGGGACGAGGGCGAGCAGCGCGATCGTTCCGACGTGTTCTACGGCGGTGCGGGGTATGGCCGTCACAAGCGCCCCGATCTTTCAAATACCCAAATGATGCTCGAAGCCTTGCACCAAAGCGGGTTGTCACCTGAAGACCCGGTCTTCAAGCGGGCGCAGGTGTTCATTTCGCGTTGCCAAATGCTCGAGGAAACGAACGATCAAGCGTTTGCAAAGGGGGGCGATGGGGGGTTCATCTATTCGCCGGCCAACGGTGGGGAGAGCAAAGCCGGTTTCAAGCCCATACCTGCAAGTGAATCCGATGACGCGAAGGTTCTGCGCAGTTATGGGTCGATGACGTATGCCGGATTCAAAAGCCTGCTGTACGCCCAGGTTGGCAAGGACGACGTTCGCGTGAAGCGGGCGATTCAATGGATACGAAATAACTACACCCTATCGCAGAACCCCAATATGCCCGAAGCGCAGTCCAAGCAGGGGCTATACTATTTTTTCCACACGTTTGCCCGGGCGCTGGATGCGTGGGGCGAGGATGTCATTGTTGATAAGGCATCGGTACGGCACGAGTGGCGGGCGGACCTTTGTCGCGAACTACTCAAACTTCAGCGAAAGGACGGTAGTTGGGTCAACGAGGAAGATCGTTGGTTCGAGTCCAATCCCAATCTGGTGACGGCATATTCCGTGTTGGCGCTGCAGACGGCGACTCAGTAGCCTCTTGAGCAGCGGCTAATGCCCAAGGTGACTGGACCCGGGGGGCACTGGTGCACTATGCTATGACCAATGGGTCATGCAGATGGATTGACGGGAATCTAGGCTTCTTCGTTCTTGCGCGAATTTAGCGGAGACTTGTGATGGCAAAAGGAAGTATGCGTCGATTTGACGTGCAGGCGAAGTACGCGATGTATTGTTCGATTGGAGCAATTCTTGGGCTGGGCGGACTCGCCGTTCTGATTTTTAGGAATTTCAGGAAACTAGAGAGGGCCGTCGTTTTCAGTCGCGAATCCATGTTTGCGCCGGCGGTTTTTGTGGTCACGGCTGCCACGTTGTTGCTGGCTGCAACCGCCGCGATGATGGGGTTTAACAGCGCGGGTCAAAAGCGAAACACAAACAACAAGCAATCCTGGATCGCGTTTTTTGTGGGGACGGCAGCCGCATCGCTGACCATCATCCTGTTCGGCATGTTTTGGTTCTATAAGTTGAGAATCTGAGAGTAGGGATTCGGTTCTTGATTGGAATTGTTCTTGTGTGAGTCTTCGTTCTTGTGTGAGTCTTCTGCCTCGCGACGTGCTTTTTTCGCGCATTCGAATTGGGCAGCGCCCTCCATATCAAAATTCAGGGCCGCACTTCAGTGAATTGGCGTTACAAGGGATTTTCTTAACCGGGAATAGGCTTGGCTGGATCACGTGGCTTGAGCTATTTCTTGACCAAATGATCTTGAAGGTGTTGATGGATGGCGCGGGTCGCCGTCGATCGATTCATTGTATAGAAGTGTAATCCCGACACACCGTTGGCGACCAGATCTTCGCATTGACGCAGGGCGTGAATGCAACCGACTTGTCGGACGGCTTCGTTGTCATCTTCTACTGCTTCGATTTGCGACAGCAACGTCTTGGGAATGCTGGCCCCGCACATGTTGGTGAACCGCTTGACCTGCTTCACACTCAAGATGGGCATGATGCCCACGATGATGGGAACGTCGATACCCATCTTGTGGGCTTCATCGCGAAACCGATAGAAGTCGGTGTTGTCGAAGAACAATTGGGTGACCAGATAGTCGCAGCCCGCATCGACTTTGCGCTTAAGGTTTGTCAGGTCCGTCTTAAGGTCGGGCGACTCCGGATGTGCCTCGGGGTGGCACGCGCCGCCGATACAGACGTCATATCGATCCTGCAAGAACGCAATCAAATCTGAAGCATGGGCGAATCCGCCTTCGGGCTGTACGAATTCAGCTTCGCCAGCCGGAGGATCACCGCGTAGGGCAAGGATGTTCTTGACGTCACCCGCAACCAACTCATCGACGACCTCGGCGATCTCACCCTGGGTGGCACCGACACAAGTGAGGTGTGCGACGGGTTCGATTCCGGCATCTTTCTTAATGCGTCGGACCAGGTCCACGGTTTTTTGTCGTGTTGAACCGCCAGCACCGTAGGTCACTGAGACATAAGTTGGGTCAAGCGGTTTGAGGTCCAGGATGGTCTTGTACAGATCCCAGAAACCGACGTCGGCCTTCGGAGGGAAGAACTCGAAGGAGAACGAAGGCGTGTCTTTCTGAAGTTTGTCGATGATTTTCATGGGTGATGCCAGCGAGCTTAGCGTGCTGAGCGGTTTCAGAAGGAGGCGGTGCAGCCCCTCTGGGATCCAAAACCAACCATCAGAATCCAAAGAGCAATCGTTGCATCGTTGCTCACCGATGCGTCGCTGCCCACCAATTCAATCCATCGACAGAAATCGCCAGCCAATCCTGCGGGCCAACGGTCCGAAAACAAGCAAAATGGGAGCGGAAGGATTCGAACCTTCGAAGGCGAACGCCAACGGGTTTACAGCCCGTCCCCTTTGGCCACTTGGGTACACTCCCTGCCGCTTTTCCTGCAAAAAACGAAGGTTTTCGCCTTCGCTACCCCAGGGCAGCAAGCATTCTGGGGATGATATCGGAAAGGTGCGACGATGGCAAGAATTGGAATCTCTGCGCCAGGGTGGTGGGGCCGGTCTGTCGTGATGTGTCGGCTTTAACTTATCCGATCGAGTCGCTTCGTGTGCCCATTCATCACCGCTTGGGAGTGACGCTCGATGGATCATTCGATTCGGGTCGAATCAGCTGCGATGCAACGACCGGGTAGGTCGGGTTCGACGTGGTCTTTGAATGCCCTGAACGTTTCGGCGATCTGGAGATAACGGTCCTTGGATTTGTGGTCGGGCAGGGCGAGGTTTTTGAAAAGCTGTTCGATCGTTACTTGCGAAGATCCGGAACAGGGGGCGGCGACACCCATTGATGCTTCTGGAAACATACGCTCGCTGGTGACTCCGAAGTAGACGCAGCAAACGTCGGTATGTCGCGGGTCCATGGAGATCGTGGCGAAGATCTCTGCGACGTCGTCGGCTGCACCTTCCAACAGTTGGAGGAATCTTTGGTCGCTGCACAGCAAGGCGCCGGTGACGCCTCGATGTTGATTGCGGAAAACGGCTTTTCTTTGGATTTCCCTCAGCAATTCGTCGGTGATGCCAACGGTTGATTCGCTCGTATAGACGAGATGGAAGAGTTGCATGTCATGGACCCATTCCCCGACCAGGTTCAAGGCTCGATGTCTGCGGGAATCGTCGTCCGTTTGCTGAGTGCTCTCCAAAGGTATTCTTTGGCTTGAGTTTTCGGGTTTGATCAGACTGGTGATTTCTGTGAGCCATCGTCGATTTTGCCAAGACGACTTCGCAATCAGGCTTGCTTCGTTCGGATCACGAGATTGCGGATTTCGGTCATATCTTCCATGGCGAAGCGAACGCCCTCGCGACCGAGTCCGCTGTCTTTGACGCCCCCATACGGCATGTTGTCGACACGCCATGATGGGACGTCACCGATGATGACTCCGCCCACATCCAAGACATCCCAAGCGTTCTGCGTCTTGTACAGGTCGCGGGTGAAGATGCCGGCTTGCAGTCCGAATGTGCTGTCGTTGACCTGATCGAGGGCATCGTCGAAATTATTGAAGCGGCTCAGCACGGCCACGGGTCCGAATGCTTCGTGCGTGCAGACCATCTGATCCGTCGGTACGTTTTCGAGAATCGTGGCGTCGAGCATCGCGCCGTTGCGCTTGCCACCGCATAGAACAACAGCGCCAGCGTTGGCGGCTTCGGTGATCCATGACTCCAAACGTTCGGCTTCTGAAGTGGAGATCATCGGGCCGATGAATGTCTCTTCTTCCCTGGGGTCACCAGCGATCAGCGCTTGCGTCGCTTTGGTCAGCCGGCCCTTCACATCATCGTAGATCGAATCGTGGATGAGAATCCGCTGCACGCCGATGCAGCTTTGCCCGGATTGATAGAATGCGCCGAAGACGAGGCGTTCGACGGCGTCTTCGATGTCGGCGTCCTGATCGACGATGCATGCTGCGTTGCCGCCGAGTTCGAGAATGACTTTTTTCTTACCGGCGCTGGCTTTGAGTTTCCATCCGACGTCGGGCGAACCGGTGAAGCTCAGTAGCTTGAGACGATCGTCAGTGGTGAAGAGATCGGCACCGTCGCGATGGCACGGCAGGATTGAGAACGCGCCGGCGGGAAGGTTTGTTTCGGCGAGGATTTCGCCAATGATGATCGCCCCGATGGGCGTACGGCTGGCTGGCTTGAGGACGAACGGACATCCCACCGCGAGGGCGGGCGCTACCTTGTGAGCAACGAGATTCAGGGGGAAATTAAAGGGTGCAATGAACGAGCACGGGCCAATGGGCACCCGCTTGAACATGCCGCGATACCCTTTCGCACGCGGCGAAATCTCAAGATTCATGACTTCGCCAGTCATCCGAACGGACTCTTCAGCCGCAATGCGAAACGTGTCGATCAGTCGCGTCACTTCACCGCGTGCATCGCGAATGGGCTTGCCGGCTTCGATGCAAAGGGCCATCGCTAGTTCGTCGAAGCGTTCGGTGAAACGTGCGACACAGTGATTGAGAATGTCCTGCCGTTCGTAGGGCGGCATGGCGGCGCATTTCGGTGCGGCGCTAACAGTGGCTGCGATGGCCGCATCAATTGCGTTTCGATCAGCGATGGCCACACGATAGGCCACATCGCCAGAAAATTTGTCGGTGACTTCGAGATCGTGGTTGGGGGCTTGGGGCTCGTTGGCGAGGTAGTACGGATAGGTTTTCATCTTGGTTCAGAACCCTTTCGAGTGACAAGGACCCGTCGCATGTACTGGCGAGCGCGATTAGACCGCGGCACTTTTTTGCTGAATCTCATGGTTGAGGATGCGATCGTTCTCAGAGTAGTCTACCGGAACTTCGATGACGTGGACATTCGGCTCGGCGAGCGCTTGTTGCATCGTGGGCAGCAATTCGTCCACGGATGCAACGCGGTGTCCGACGGCGCCGTAACTTTCGGCGTACTTGACGAAGTCCGGGTTGCCGTAGTTCAGGCCGTAGTCTTTCAAGCCCATGTTGGCTTGCTTCCATTTGATCATTCCATACGCGTCATCACGGAGAATCACCACGGCAATGTGCAGCTTGAGTCGAACGGCGGTTTCCAACTCCTGCGAGTTCATCATGAACCCGCCGTCGCCACAGATGGCCATCACGTGTTGTTCGGGGTTTACAAGTTTCGCGGCCATCGCGGACGGCAAACCAGCCCCCATGGATGCGAGGGCGTTGTCGAGCAAGACCGTGTTGGGTGCGTGGGCTTTGTAGTTGCGGGCGAACCAGATTTTGTAGACGCCGTTGTCGAGGGCGATGATGCCCTTGCGTTCAATCGCGCGGCGGACGTCGGCGACGAGTCGTTCGGGGTAGATCGGAAACCGGGCGTCGTCAGCCCCTTCCAACAAATGTGCTTCACCGGCTTCTCGAATTTCGAGAAAGCGAGAAAAATCCCAGTGATCCTGTTTTTCGAGGCGTTCACAGATTTGCCAAATACTGTTGGCGATGTCGCCGACGACTTCAACCTGCGGAAAGTAAACAGGATCGACCGAGGCGCTTGAGAAGTTGACATGGATCACCCGCACGCCGTTGGCGGTCATGATGAATGGCGGCTTTTCGACGACGTCATGGCCAACATTGATAATCAAATCGGAAGCTTCAACGGCGCGATGCACGAAGTCGCCGGACGAAAGCGCCGCGTTTCCCAAGAACAGCGGGTCGCGTTCATCCACCACGCCTTTGCCCATTTGGGTTGTCACAAACGGAATGCCGAATTTCTCGACGAATGAACGGAGCATCTTGCACGTGAGTTTGCGATTGGCCCCCGCGCCAACGAGGAGCAGGGGATGTTTGGCCGACTGGATTTCGTTGATCGCCGCGACGATGGATTTTTCTTCGGCGGTTGGTCTGCGCACGAGGCTGGCGGGGATGACGAACTCATCGGTTTTTTCGCGAGCAATATCCTCGGGCAATTCGAGATGGACGGCGCCGGGTTTCTCCTCTTGGGCGAGTCGGACGGCTTCGCGGACCCGCGAGGGGATGTTGGCGGCGCTGGCCAGCTGACGGGTGTATTTGGTCAGCGGTCGCATCATGTCCACAATGTCGACGATTTGGAACTGACCTTGCTTGCTGGTCTTGATGGGTTTCTGACCGGTGATCATCAGCATGGGCATCCCACCGAGTTGGGCGTAAGCGGCAGCCGTCACGAAATTGGTCGCACCCGGTCCAAGGGTGGACAAGCACACGCCAGCTTTTCCGGTGAGGCGACCGTAGGTGGCAGCCATAAACCCTGCGGCCTGCTCGTGGCGGGTGAGGATCAGGCGGATCGATTTCGAGCGGGAGAGCGAGTCCAAGAAATCGAGGTTCTCTTCGCCGGGTATGCCAAAGACGTATTCGACGTTCTCGTTCTCGAGGGCTTGGATAAAGAGATCGGACGCTTTCATGTGTGGGAATCCTTTTCAGCGGTCGAATCAGAAACGGGCCTCTCGCCCTCAAACTCGGAGATCAGACCGGATCGTATGACCGTTTCAACCAACTCGCCACCGGGGCATACTTTCTGCCAATCTGGCAGTTGGGCCGGTGTGTCGAGCGATTGTGACAGCGTAACGACCGAATCGACGGAAGGTGATTGGGTTGTTGAATTTCGGGCCGACGGGATGTAACACGATGCCAATGCTTGGGTTACGTCCAATTCCTTGAGGTGCCGCGGTTGCAGCAGAATCGACGATTCGAGTGGCACCGTGCTTGCAACCGGTGGGTTGTGGAACCGGTGTGGGATCGTTGTATCCCGACACCCAGCCGGTTCTTCAATGAGATGCAGAGGAAAGGACCGGGCAGTTTGAATGGCGGTCCATCACGAAATTCCCGGCGCTGGTCGCCGAACGAAATCATTCCGCGGCGGTTGATTTGGGTCGCGGGCAAACAATCAAGGAGAGTTAATCGATGGCAAAACCCAAAATGAAACCCCTCGGAGACAAGGTGATCGTCAAGCGTCTGGAGGCAGACGACGTGACGGCTGGCGGAATCTTTCTTCCCGAGTCGGCGAAGGAAAAGCCCAAGCGCGGCGTCATCCAAGCTGTCGGTCCGGGTCGCGTGACCGATACCGGTGATCGCGGTTCGATGCAGCTTTCAAAGAACGATCAGGTTCTGTTCACCAGCTATGCAGGCACCGAAGTTGAAGTTGGCGGCGAGGAATACCTGATCATGTCCGAGTCAGACATTCTGGCCGTCGTCGAATAGTTGTCGTCGAATAGTTAAGCCGACGGACATCGTGGTTGATCAAAATCGATTGCCGACCTCAATGGTGCGGCACATTTAACTGGAGATAAAGAAACACATGCCAGCAAAACGCATTGCCTATGACATGGAAGCCCGCGAGTCGATTCGTCGCGGTGTGAATCAGCTCGCCAAAGCCGTCAAGAGCACCCTCGGTCCTTGTGGCCGCAACGTCGTCATCGAAAAGTCGTTTGGTTCGCCGACCGTCACCAAGGACGGCGTCACCGTCGCGAAGGAAATCGAACTCGATGACGGTTACGAAAACATGGGCGCTCAGATGGTCAAGGAAGTGGCGAGCAAGACCAGCAGCATCGCCGGTGACGGAACGACCACGGCTACCATCTACGCCGAAGCGATCTACGAAGAAGGCCTCAAGAACGTCGCAGCCGGCGCCAATGCAATGGCACTGAAGCGCGGCATCGATCAGGCCGTTGAAGCGGTCGTCGGTGAATTCGAGCGCCTCAGTTCACCGGTCAAGAGCAGCGCCCAAGTTGCTCAGGTCGGAATGTGTGCAGCCAACCAGGACAAGGAAATCGGCAAGCACATCGCGACGGCGATGGACAAGGTCGGCAAAGACGGCGTCATCACGGTTGAAGAAGGCCAAAGCCTCGAGACTTCTGTTGACCTCGTTGAAGGTATGCAGTTCGACAAGGGCTACCTCTCGCCACACTTCATCAACAAAGCCGAAACGCTTTCGTGCGAACTCGAAAAGCCATACGTCCTGATCCACGAGAAGAAGATTTCGAACGTTAAGGAAATCGTTCCCGTCCTTGAGAAAGTGGCACAGGCCGGTCGTCCGCTGCTCATCGTCGCCGAAGACATCGAAGGCGAAGCCCTCGCGACGTTGGTCGTGAACCGCTTGCGTGGCACGCTCAACATCGCCGCGGTGAAGGCTCCCGGTTTTGGCGATCGTCGCAAGGAAATGCTCGAAGACATGGCCATCCTCACCGGTGGACAAGCCGTCTTTGAAGATCTGGGCATCAAGGTCGAAAACCTCACGCTTAGCGATCTCGGTTCGGCGAAGAAAGTCCGCATCGACAAGGACACCACCACGATCGTCGAAGGGGCTGGCAAGAGCTCCGACATCAAAGCCCGTATCGAGCAGATCAAAAACCAAATCGAAAACACGACCAGCGATTACGATCGCGAGAAGCTCGAAGAACGTCTCGCGAAGTTGGCTGGCGGTGTGGCACAGGTCAACGTTGGCGCGTCGACCGAAGCCGAGATGAAAGAAAAGAAAGCCCGCGTCGAAGATGCGATGCACGCCTGTCGTGCTGCCGTCGAAGAAGGCATTCTGCCCGGTGGTGGGGTGGCTCCGGTTCGGGCGCTTGGCGTTTTGGATGCGCTTCAGAAGAAACTCAAGGGTGACGAGAAAACGGGCGTTGATATTGTCCGTCGCGCGTTGACCGCACCGCTCAAGCAAATCGCCAAGAACGCAGGTCTTGATGGCTCGATTGTCGCCCAGAAGGTCGGCGAGTCGAAGGATGTGAACTTCGGTTACAACGCACTGTCGGCTGAATATGGCGATATGATTAAGATGGGCGTCCTCGTTCCGGCGAAAGTCGAGCGCATCGCGATTCAGAACGCCTCGTCGATTGCGTCACTTTTGCTGACGACAGATGCTGCGATTTGCGAAATCAAGGAAGAGAAGAAGGGCGGCGCACCAGGCGGCATGCCCGGTGGTGGAATGCCCCCAGGCATGGGCGGCATGGGTGGAATGCCAGGCATGGGTGGCATGGGCGGCATGATGTAAGCCGTCGGCCTCGCGACAGGTGGCGGTGATTGCTGCCACCAAGTTGCACCAGCCTGTTCTATATACAAGCGGCGATGCTCAAGCGATTGGGCATCGCCGCTTTTCTTTGATTTTGAGGGCGTTATGGGCCATCGGGCGGCTTGAGATGTCGGTGAAGATCGCTTAGACTGCTCGGCTCGACTGATTTGAAAAACGCCATTGGAGTATCAGCAAGATGAAAGTTACCCGCAGCATGTTTCACCGCTACCGTCAGCAGGACGCAGCGGCGACCAAAGCACGCAACGTCATCGTGAAGACCAAAGAGAAAAGTCGCCGCGATGCCCGCATGGTGGAAGTCATCAAGAGCGGTAGCCTGCCATACACGCCGGCGGTCATGAGTTGGATCTCCCGCAAGCTTGATATGCCGTCGTCGAAGTTGACGCAGGAAGACGTCGCCAAGCTGACGAGCTAGAACGGCGTTTGGGCTTGGCCCGCCCGTCAATTAAACGCAAACTTTGAACCGCGTGGGTGTGATGCCCGTGCGGTTTTTCCATGCGCCGTGCTATGGTGATGTCGCTGCGGTTGTAATCGTGGGTTCGCTCAATAGGCTAGTGTCATGCCCAGGCGCAAGACTGTCGATCATACCGCACCGCTATGGGTCGAAGCCGGCAACCCCACTGAAGCCGTGCTCGTCTCCGTCGCCCCCATTGCACCGATCGACAAGCTCTACACCTACACCGTCGATGACGATTCCGCCCATCTCGTTTTGCCGGGTCGGCGGGTGATCGTACCGTTTGGTCGCAAAGGGCGGTTGGCGCCTGCGATCGTGGTGTCGGTGACGCGCGGACCTTGGAACTCCACACTCAAACCAATCACCGAAGTTCTTGAGGAAGCCGGGGCGCTCAGCGAACACCTGATCGATTTGGGAAAATGGATCGCGGATTATTACTGCTGTCCACTCGGCCGGACCCTGGCGGCGATGGTACCGGAGGCGGTGCGCAAGAAGCGTGGTTTCCAAACGGTTCGGCACGCCAAGCTCGTCGCCGATATCGCATCGATTCAAGAGGCACGTCTTGGTAAAAAGCAGCAGCAACTCATCGCCCGACTGACCGAACACGATGGACCTATTGAAGTGGGGGCGCTCTTGGAGCAGAGCGATGCGTCTCGTTCGACGTTGCGTGGATTGATTGCCAAGGGCTGGGTTGACGAGACGCAATCCAAAGTGCCGGTTTCATACGAGCCCGTGCAAGCCGAGAGAATCACGCCTGATTACACGATCAACGAAGCACAAGAGGTGGCGCTGACCCGCATCGAGAAAGGAATCAGCGACGACGCTTTCAAGGCGTTCTTGCTCTATGGTGTTAGCGGCAGCGGCAAGACCGAAGTTTACATTCGGGCGATGCAGCGGGTTGTGGAGGCTGGGCGGCAGGCGATCATGTTGGTTCCTGAAATCGCGTTGACCGCACAGTTGATGAAACGCGTGGCCCAACGGTTTGATCGGGTGGCGGTAATCCACAGCGGGCTTACCGGTGTGCAGCGATCACTGGCGTGGGAGGATATTCGCAACGGGAATACGCCGGTGGTCGTCGGAACGCGAAGTGCGATATTCGCGCCGTGTCCGGACGTGGGTTTGATCGTCGTCGATGAGGAGCAGGAACCGAGTTACAAAAATTTGCAGAGTCCTCGATTTCACGTGCGCGATGTGGCGATCATGCGGGCGCAGAAGTTGGGGATTCCGATCGTGTTGGGGTCGGCAACGCCCTCGCTTGAGACTTGGAACAATTGCCTGCATCGCAAAGCGTACGAACGGCTGAATCTGCCGTCGCGTGTGATGGATCGATCGTTGCCACCGGTCAAGTTGGTGGACATGACGCATCGATCCGCGCCGGACAGAGCCGTGACGATTTCCGAACCTTTGAAGAGTGCATTGGCCGAGACGTTAGATCGGCAGCAGCAGTCGGTGGTGTTGATCAACCGGCGCGGGTTTGCGTCATGGTTGTTCTGCCCGACGTGCAAGACACGGATCGAGTGTCGTCGCTGCAATGCCGGGATGATTCTGCATCGCTCGCGCGGCATCGTGCTTTGTCATCATTGCCACGAGCAGGCACCGATACCGAATCGGTGTCCGCAGATGTCGTGTGGTGGCCGGTTGCTGACCGGTGGTGGGGGGGCTGAGCGCGTTGAGGATGAACTGAAACAAATGTTCCCCACGGCGCGAATCATGCGGGCCGACAGCGACACGATGACCCACGCATCGAAGTACAGCGATCTCGTCAAGAAAATGGAGCAGGGCGAGGTCGATATTTTGCTGGGCACGCAGATGATTGCGAAGGGGCTGGACTTTCCGAGCGTCGCGTTAGTCGGTGTGATTGGTGCAGATTTGGCCGGTGCAGCGGGCGATTTTCGAGCGAGCGAGCGGCTGTTTCAACTGGTCACACAGGTGGCTGGTCGGGCTGGTCGGGCGGAGATTGAAGGGCGGGTGTTGGTTCAGACGCTGTCGCCGACCTTGCCGGCACTGCGATGTTCGTTGACCCATGACTATTGTTCATTTGTCGAATCCGAATTAGCTTTCCGCAGAGAGCAGCATCTTCCGCCGTTTACGCGGATGGCTCGGATCGTGATTTCCGGCAAGCGCGAGAGCGAATTGATCGCTGATGGGAATGCGATTGCGGACCGCGTTCGATCGGTAGCGAGTGAGATTGAAGGCGGGTCGGGTTTGCAGGTGTTGGGCCCGCACCCATGTGTGCTTGAACGGCTGCGTGGTTCGTATCGGTTTGAGTTGCTGTT
>BQJS01000016.1 GCA_021604825.1 Phycisphaerae bacterium
ATCGAATTCTCATGAATGCATCCTGCAACAATAAAGTCCAAACGAATCAAACCAGCCGCCAACGCAGGCCCCAATAGAAGCCCACAAGCGCCCCGGCACCGATGACCCGAAAGTATAACGGGAAGGTCGCATTCTGGCGAAGGCTTGGGCTTGGCAGTCAAGCCATTGTAAAATGCAATGGGCCAGAGTCATTCATGGAGTGGACCTGTCGAATGACAAACAAACGTTCAATCCCAAGCAAGGTTGCGATCGTCGTCCTGCTTTCGACTGCCGGCATCATCGCCGCGATATGGGTCACGTTCTGGCTGGGCAGTCGAACCGCCACTTGGCAGAGTGATGACGAATTCCTGAAACCAGGTCGGCGGTCCTTCCAATTGGATCACGACTCAATGTTTTTCGGCATGACTGACGAAGTCGATCCGAACAACTCCATGTCATGGGAGATTCATGGGCCATGGAATTCTGTATGGATCCGATTTTCCGTTTTGCCCATGTACGAGCACAAAGTCGCCGGAACGTCGAAGGTCGTCGCTCCTCGCACAATCATATTCAATTTCTCGTACGCATTCTTAATTGCGATACTAAGCGCGTACCCTGCGTGGTTGTGGCTAAAGAGCCCACTCGGTCGCCTGCGACGAAGGGTTCAAGGGAGAAATGATAACGATCCACGCTGCGATTGTGGTTACAATCTGACTGGAAACGAGAGCGGCAAGTGTCCGGAATGCGGAGAGCAAATATGAATCGACATCAACAATTTGCAGTCGCAATATTAGCTGTAGCCATTTCCGTCGGCAGTGGCTGCGGCCCCGGTTACCGCGACAACACCGCATCGTTTAAGCGCTGTCACGAATCAGTCAAATGGATCTATCACACTGGATGGCAGAACGTTTACTTTCAAGGCGATTTCATTCCATTCGTCCTTCCGTTCACGAATACGATCCGAGATTTAGAATTCGCTGATGATCATGTCATTGTTCACGAACACGCCAACGGCGATTTTGGCCAAGGGCGATACTTTCCCCGCGCCGAGTTGGACATCGAGTCAGGCCGACTCCTTTCGTACGAGTATCTTGACGCCCAGAAGTTCGTTGAAACGGTAAATATGAAGGTCGAATGCAAGCAGGATGGCGTGGAACTTGCCAATGGATGGTGGGTGACTTGGAAGGCCGACAAGACGTTTCGCGTTTACGTGAGCAGGCACAAAGAAACCGACAAACGCATCATGATACTCGAACGTCCTGGTTTTGGCTTGGCTGGCGGCTGGATTCCAGTTCCGGATCGCAACGCAATTTTGCTAGTGGTGGCTGGCAGGAAAGCGATCGGACTCTGGGAGGCAGAGACGTATTTGCTCTACGTTGATTTTGACAGAATTGAAAACGCAACTCCCGCGGCTATTGGTCCATCTTCTCAATCTGAAGGCGTTGACTCTGTCTAATGGCCTGTCATCTCCGCCCATGCGCGATGTACGGGCGATAACTCCCAACTCTCAATTCTTAATTGATACGTTCCTCTTCAACTGATCAACGAAGTCTATTTCTGACCGTCGCAAGCCGTTCGGTCTCCATGAATGTTACGCTTGGACCGCAAAGGTTCTGTGCGCAGTTTGAGTAATTTTTCATGGCTACGCGGGCACATTGGTCCGCGCAAGAGGTGCCCATGAACACGGCGATGAACTTAATTGGCAATCCAAGTGGATCCCTGCCGAGTTCGGCAACGGCGTCTCTACAATCGACGCAAATCCGCCTCTCCGGCGTCATCTCGGCGATGTCTTATGCGCTCGACATTACCGAGGGGCAGCCCGAAGGACACGCCGTGCGCACTTGCTTGATCGGCATGCGGATGGCCAAGGAACTGCGGCTGACCAACGAGGAAAGCTCGGCGCTTTTCTACGCGCTGCAACTCAAGGACCTGGGCTGTTCGAGCAACGCGGGCAAGATGTCGCAACTCCTCTCAGCCGACGACCGCAGCGTCAAGCGCGATTTCAAGACCGTCAATGCGTGCAAGCTCTTTCCAAAAATCGCCTACATCTGGCGCAGCATCGGAACCGGCGCATCGTGGGCAGCGAAGGTCGCTCGACTCGTTAAGATCGGGATGGCTGGCGAGCAGCACGCGAAAGAATTCATCCAATTGCGTTGTGAACGCGGCGCACAAATCGCGTCGAGTTTCCTCATGCCCGACGACACCGCAAACGCCATCCGCGCCCTCGATGAACACTGGGACGGAAAGGGCTACCCCGACGGACTCAAGGGAGATCAGATCCCGCTGCTCGGGCGCATCCTATGCCTCGCGCAAACGGTCGAAGTATTTCACACGAACTATGGCCTCGACGCCGCGATGGAGATGGCCGTCAAACGACGCGGTGCTTGGTTCGACCCCAACCTCGTTCGCGTCCTACTCTCGATTCGCAGTGACGCCACCTTTTGGTCGCGCCTCGAAACCGACAACATCCACGCCCACGTCGCCGAATTCGAGCCAGTCGACGAGATCGTCCATGCCGACGACCAACGCCTCGATCGAATTGCCGAAGGTTTCGCGACGGTCATCGACGTGAAATCATCGTGGACGTACCGGCATTCGCGCGGCGTCACGGAACTGGCCACCGGGATCGCCGGTGTGATGGGTTTCACTGGTCAGGAATTGATCGACATTCGCCGGGCAGCCCTTCTGCACGACATCGGCAAACTCGGCGTGTCGAATCTCATACTCGACAAACCGGCAAAGTTAACCGACACCGAATACGCCGAAATGCGCGAACACGCCGCACACACCTATCACATCCTAAGTCGCGTCAACGGATTCTCGCACCTCGCCGACCTCGCGGGCGCACACCACGAACGACTCGATGGCAACGGTTACTTCAGGGGTTGGGGCGCAAACGAACTGACGACCCCTATGCGAATACTAGCCGTCGCCGATATGTGTGAAGCGATGTCGGCAGAACGCCCCTACCGCGACACGATGCCGATGGAAAAAGTGCTGGGCCTACTCGACAAGGACAAAGGCAGCGCCATCTGCCCGTCGGTCTATCATGCGCTCAAATTCTACCTTGATACGCATCGCTATGAACCCTCGCGATTAATCAGGGACTAGCTGATCGCCGCATTAGTCGCATGCTAGAACAGACTTACTGATAGTGATTCGGGTTCCACTGAAACGTATTGATGTCGTGCTTGCCGTCATAGGCGGACCAAAACGGGTTGACCGTGCCGCCGTCGCCGGTCTTGCGCCATTGGCCGAAGAACAATCCGGCGTGTCCGTCGAAAAAGACCATGCTCGTCGAGCCTTTGAATCTAATTTGTGGGAGTACGTCTTTGCCGGTGCGAGCGTGCGAACTCACCTTTCTCGCGCTGATGCGGTGATACGGGCGGTCCGGAATAATCGGCAGGTAATTGTTGATCTCCGGGACAAACGTGCCGTACCACTCCTTGTTCGCCGACCCCGATCGACCGCTTGCGGTTGATGTCCGCCGATACCAGGCGTCAGCCACCGCCCATTCTTCACCCGGGCGCTTGATGCGGTCAATCTTCTTGGGCCACCACGCAACGCCCGGAACTTCCGGCGTATTGTTTGTGTAAAACCAAGCGCCAAAATAGTGCGGTGGATCGGTGTCGCTGGCAATCGCTTTGGACACCGTTGGCCCGGGATCGGTGATGCCCCAGGTGTTGGCCACATAACTATACGGGCGCTCCTGCCAACTGCCGACGGGGGCAAAATCGAAGAAATCCTGATCGGGTACGACGCGCTCAGCCGTCGGGCACGAACTGATTTCGTCGGCGCGCGAGTCTTCTTGGTTGGCGTTGCCCTGACTCTTGCTGTAGTAGGGTCGAAGCAACCACGTCAATGATTTCTGCCGATCGAGCGGATCGGTGATGCTGAAAGTCTTGCGCTTGATCGCCGGGTGAATCGGACCGGGCAGAACGCCCTGATATTCGGAAGCGTACATCAGAATCGCCAACCCCTGGCTATGCTGGTTGGCCAAACACTTGACAGTCCGAGCCTGCTCGCGGGCCCTGGTCAACGTAGGCAGCAAGATCGAGATAAGCAGTGCGATGATCGAAACCACCACCAGCAACTCAACCAACGTAAACGCTCGACCAGGCGCAATGCGCCGACCACCCAGCAGATGTTTATCCATCAAAGCCATGTCACCACCCCATCAAACGGAAGAGTTTGTTCACGCCATTATTGTATCGCCGACTCTACGCCCCAGCCAAATACAATCCGGCGCACGGAGTCTGAAATTGTCGCTGCCTGCGGGTATGCAATGCGCGACTGCATGAGATATGTCCATCGTTGGTTGGGCCATGCCCACCGCCGTTTGACTCAGTCTTGCCTCTCGGGAAAGGAAACGCCCTGTGCTTCAAACAGCGGTCTCGCCTCATCACTTGTCATGATCTCAACGTGCCCATCGGCAAACGCAATGCAGATTTGATCTTTCCGTGTCAAACGGTGCCCGTCATATAGCGCGATTGTCGTTTCCGGTTTCGGGTTGGCGCTGGACAGGTCAACTCCAGAGACAAAGGTGACATCATCGACGTATGCCAAGGATTCTCTGAACAGCCGTTTTCTGATCTCCTCTCGGAATTGACAGACCGAGAGTAACAATACAATCAGAATAATGAACGCTCGCAGCCAGCGTCTTCGCGCCTTGTCGACGAGCCACATTCCGGGAACAAGAAGACACAATGCTGGAATTGCGAAGACCCATGCGTGGTTCATCGAATACGAAAGAATGGCCGAGGTCTTAATTGTCAAGGATTGGGTGACAGGGCTGAAACCTGGGGGCGCTAATAGCTTAGCTTCTGCATGGGTGAAAATCGCATCCGACGGATGTTCGGCATGATACCCCAGCCAACACTGCATTACGGTTCTTGTATTCGCCAATTGCCAAGTGGTAAACGAACCACAGGTCGAAAGCCCTTTCATTGAAGACGGGCTAAAATCGGGTAACAGCAGAAAGGCGAAAGCACTATACATTAAGAACCCGTAGATCATTGCGGCGAATGCTCTCTGTGGATGCTGACGGATCCACCTCCGACACTTCGACAACTGACCTCCAGTTTCGCTCAGGTAACTTGTTGGATCGTCGAAGTTGAAATCGCGGCCGCACTCTGGGCAGCGCGGGGCCTCTTGGCCGCTTAAATCGTAGTAGCAGTGAGCACAAAACAAGGTTGACCTCCGCGTGCATCCGCCGTGTGCAAGTATACTACATGTTTACGTTTCGAAGTGTCGCAAGGTCAATGAACTTCATGGTGGGCACGGCCCACCCTACGCACTCTTTGGAGTAATGGCATCCCTTACGACTTCGGCGTCTGCCTCTTGTCGCAAACAGACGATTACGTGCTTGGCTCCAAAATCATTTTGAACAAGCGGGACCAAGGCATCCGCAAACTGCGCCATCGCAAGTTTCCCGTACCCAGTAGCCAACGCAGGCAGCGCGACACGGTTGGCACCAAGCTCATTTGAAATCTCAAGCAATTGATAAACCAGCTCTCTGACGAGTGATACGTTCGAGTCATAAAACACATCAACAGCAACCGCGTGTAAGATCGCGGTATAAGGAGTCCCGCCTCCGTCCATCGAGACAATAGTCCCCGGTTCCACATGCCGAACATTGCGCTCGGCAAGATACTGTTGGAGTTGTTCCTGCATCACGTCGCCGTACTTTTGAAGAAGCGCGCCGCCGACTCCGCCCGACAAAGTGAGATACGGATTTGCCGAACAAACCAAGACTTCAGCTTGGACGTTAAGGATGTCGCCGCACTGGACATGCCATTCAGTCAATTTGAAACCTCGTATAGAACTCCAGAACAAGATTGTTCAGCAACGTCGAAATCGAACAGCCAAAGAGCGGCTCATGCCCACCGCCGTTCGCAGGTGAACAGATTGGTGGGCATGGCCCACCCTACTTTGGATTTGCAAGACTATGGCGGATTGTTACCACTATTTTTGTCTATCTTCTTTTGAAACTCTTCCGCCTCTTCTTCGCGACCCGTATCCTCAAACAACCTGACGAGTGATTGAATCGCAAGTTGCGTACGCAAATCCTGATCGCCCAAAGACTCAAGGAGCACTTTGTAGCACTTGCGTAATCGCGTCTCAGCTTCTTCGAACCGTTTCAGCCGACGCAAGCTCTCACCGTAAAATTGCTCGATGCGGCCCAACCGCCATTGTTCTGCTTCGGGCAGTTGCTTCATCGAATCGACGGCTTGATCCAAATGCCCGATCGCACACTCGGCATCGCCGGCTTCCACGCAGGCGTCGGCTAATCCGAAGAGCGCGTAGTGATACATCAAGTCGCCGTAGGCCGGGTTAAACGACGGCGGATCAAAGTCGACGAGGTCGGGCCAAAGGCGATCGACGATTTCGCGCATGAGCGGTGTCGATTCATCGAAGCGTTTGACGTCCCAAAGATTCCCCGCCAATGCCGCGATCGCCGCAAGAGTTTGCGGATGGCCCTCGGGGAACACGGAACGCGACGTGTCGAGAATCTTTCGGTACAGCGGCGTCGCCTCCTCCGGTTTTCCGCGCCCTTCCAAAAATACCGCGTAGTTATGGGTAACGATCAACGTGCGCGGATCAGAATCGCCGAACACCTTGCGGCAACCGGGTAGCAAACGATTGAGAATCCCTTCGGCATCATCGAAACGCTTGAGCGCTTCATAGATCGCCACGAGATTGTTCATCGACGCGAGCGTGTCCGGATCATCCGCACCAAAGCGCTGCTCGCGCACAGCGAGGTTTTTCTCGTAGATTGGCAGCGCCTCGGCATCGCGCCCCATCCTCCGCAGCAACCCGGCATAGTTATTCGCCGCAACCAGCGCCCGCCGCGAGTCTTCCCCAAGCGTGCGCTCAAACCCCTCATACGCACCACGAAGCAATCGCTCGGCATCATCATACTGTTTGCGAGTCGAGCGCACGTGTCCAAGGCTGCCCATCGCGACCAGCGTGTCCACGTGATCTTCGCCCAGATGTTCGCGGGCGGTTTCCATCGCGACGACAAACTCCGCGTCGGATTCTTCAAGCAGCCCCAGACCGAAGTAAGTATTCCCCAGCGCGACGTGCAGCGCCACGCGGACGGCTGGCTGGTCTGCAAAGCTGATGGCGATCTTGTCCTTCGCCGAATCCAAAACGTCAGCCACCCGGACATCGTGCCCAGATATTTCTGGATTAGGGGCTTTGAAAATGTCCACCAGGAATTCGTTGACGGCTTCTGCTTGCTCGGCTTCGCGAAGGGCATCCTGCTCAGCCGCAATCGCCAGTTCCGCATTTTGGCGAGCTTTTTGTTCCGCGACGATTGCACGATTGCGATCGACGGTGACTTGTATCAGTGCCGCAACGAGGGCCACAAACGCGACGGATACAACGCCAACGAGCGCTTTGTTGCGTCGGGTGAATTTGCGAAATTGATAGAACGTACTGGTGGGCCGGGCGCTGATCGCCTGATCGGAAAGATACCTGCGTATGTCAGCCGCAAAGTCCGACGCCGATTGATAGCGGCGATCCTTCTCTTTCTGTAGCGCCTTGCCAACGATCGTCTCGACATCACCGCGCAGCGATCGGTTGATCGAACTTAACCGCGAGGGTTCCCTCTCGGTAATCGTCCGCGCCGCCTGCGGGATGGTCATGTCGGTAATGTCTTGCGGCAATTGGCCCGTCAGCAACTCAAAGCAGATCACGCCGAGCGAATACACGTCGCTGCGAATGTCGAGATCGCGAGAGCGCCCGCCCAGTTGTTCCGGACTCATGTACGCAATGGTCCCGACCAGCTTGCCCGTCACGGTTTCCGTCGCGTGGACGTCTGCATTGACGATGCGGGCAATACCAAAATCGAGGATCTTGGGTTGACCGGACTTGTTAACGATGATGTTGCTCGGTTTGAGGTCGCGATGAATCAGACCCTTCTGATGGGCATGGTGAACGGCATCGCAGAGTTTTTCGATGAGGTCCAAACGCTGTCGGGCGGTGAGTTGGTGTGCGTTCGCGTACTCGGTTAGTGAATGGCCCTCAATGTATTCCATCGCGAAGAACGGTTGACGCGTTCCGCTGGCGTCAGCCGTCCCGGCTTCAAACACCTGGGCAATGCCAGGATGCTGCAACCACCCCAACACCTGCGATTCCTGTTCAAAGCGTCGAAGCAATTCGCGCGATTCGACGCCGGGGCGAATGACTTTCAACGCCACCTGACGTTTCGGGCGCTCCTGCTGGGCGAGGTACACGACCCCCATTCCGCCTTCGCCAAGTTTGCGAATGATCGAGTAGCTCCCGATTGTTGTATTCAAGTGTACGTCTGTGCCAGCCACCGCGCGGGCGGCTTGCGAGGGAGCCGCATCGACGAAACTGAGCGGGTCGGCATCGTTGGCGATGAGCGCTTCCAACTCAAGTCGCAGGGCAGCGTCACCCCCGCACGCTTTGTCAAGAAATGCGGCGCGCTCGCCGTCTTTCAGAGCGACGGCTTGGTCGAATAACGACATGAGTTTTTGATGCCGCTCGGAATCCATCACTCGTCCGTAGCCTTTACTCGTCTTCTTCGCGCAGCCGCATGCTCAACCACGCCCGCACGCGCCGCCATTCGTTCTCAATCGTTCGCGTCGAAAGCTCCAAGACCTTGCCGACCTCGGGCACCGTCAGCCCGCCAAAGAATCGCAGTTCGACAATACGCGCCTGTCGTTCGTCGAGGTCAGCCAGTTCACTCAGGACGTCATCCAACGCAACGATATCCACAACGCTCGGCGATGTACTCTTGATCCCGGAAAGCGTCACCCGTTCGCCGTCGGCGGCTCGTTTTAGCGTTCGTTTGCCGCGCGCATAGTCCTTGAGAATCTGCCGCATCGCCGTCGCGGCCACCGCAAAGAAGTGCGCCCGATCCTCCCAACTCGGTGGTGAAGACTTCGCCAGTTTCGCAAACGCTTCGTGTACGAGCGCGGTCGGTTGCAGCGTGTGCTGTGGATTCTGCCCTTTAAAGCAGTGATGAGCCAGCGATCGAAGATTTTCATACACCAGATCAAACAATTCGCCAGCTGCCCGCGCATCGCCCTGCCGCATGCGGGCGAGAATCAGCGTCGCATCGCCGAGCGCGTCTTGAGGCTTTCCATCGTTTTGACCGGGTCCATTCATCGCAGAATCATTCTACCGACTTCGCTGCTAAGGCACTATTGGGCAACGCGTTACGCACCGCCAAGCACGATTTTGGTTTTTTGGCTGCGGGGTTTTGGCGCAGACCTCGTTTACCAGTTAGCCGCCAACGTTCCTCACACGTTCGCTGGCGGGCAGACGGAACGTGTAATCAGTCAGTCAACAGGATGAAATGACATGCAGGTCAATCGAGAAAGAGTGTGGTTGGTTCGGATTCTGGGTATATCTCTGATCGCCGGATTGATGGTCCATGCCGGTGGTTGCACACCGATGGCACCAACCGGTGGAAGTGACAACGGTGGCAGTGACAATGGCAGCAACGACGGAGGCGGCGACGGCGGGAGTAACGATGGCGGTGGCGACAATGGCGGCGGAGACAATGGCGAGGGCGGCGGGAATGATAGTGCCAAAGAGGCCATCATCAAGACGCAAATCATCGTGGGCCTTGGGGGCAAGATCGATCTGGGCGACGACCTGCTCGTGTACGGTGTGGGCAACGACGAAGATGAAAACGTCGTGTTCCAACGCTTCAATCAGCCACCCGGCGTACACTTTTTGGTTCCTTCCGAAATCGACAAGGACACCGACGGCGGCACCATGATTCCCGGTAGCGATCAGTTGTTCGGACATCGCGACTTTGAAGTCGTCGGCAAGAAAGTCGCCCTCGTCCGCTCCAACAATTCGATGTCAATCTATGACACACAAACCGATGCATTCGTGGACATCGATCCGTCGGAAATCACGCTGCATCGAATCCCAACAAATCAAGACGTGCCCGGCAACACCATCTCTGAGGGCCCATACGTCGCGACCATCAACGACACCGAAGAAGTCGCCGACGGAAACGCCATCAAGATTATTGACACCAGCGGCGACCAACCCGTCGTGATGAGCTTTCCCAATCCACTCGGCGAACTTGACGAAGAAGTCATCGAATTCAGCCAAGTCATTGTCGACGCTGAGAATCGCCAAGTGGTAGCCGCTGGCACGAGTTTTCAAAACGACTTCTACCTGTGGGACCTCGACGATCCGAGCGCCAATGCCGAGCGCTTCGATGCTGGACCCGGAACGACGTTTGGCCTCGTCGGCGAGATGACGCAGATGCGACTCGATGGCGGATACCTGATGTACCACGATGTCTCGGACTTCGATCCCGTTGTCACCCTGGTGAACCTCGCCGATCGCACCGTGATGCAGCTTGATCCGAGTCTTGAAGAGTCTCCCGTCGCGCTGGCTGGCGGAAGCTTTGGGTACTTCCTCTTCGACGAGGAAGCCGACCTTGAAGACACATCACCGAGTACGTTGATGTTGCGGAGTGCGATCGGAAATGTCGCCACCGCACCAACCGCCACCCGCGCAAGCCAACTGGACCTTTACGATTTCCGAAGCACCGAAGTCAGCCTCGCCTCCAATGCCGGCCCCGTGTTTTCGCAGGAAGACTGCGCCGAGCAGAAGCGCGTCGGGTATGGCGAGAGCGCATGCATCACGCCCGATGGCAGCCGCTGGTTTATCGCTGGCGGAGGTCAACCGCGGGCTCAGGATTTCGTACTGATGAGTACGGGCGGCGAGTTCAGCGACTTTGAGGACCCGGAAGGAACGACGATACCCGGCTCGCTAATGGGCGCGGACGTCGTGTGTACATCGGATGTGGTGGCCTTCCGCGGACTGCGTGACACGGGCGACGGAACGGGCTGCATTCCGCAACAGGATTGGGTGATCTCGATCATCGTTCTTGACCGCCTGGACAACTAGCCGCGGAGATTTTTGACAGATACAAATGACCGCCAATGTAGGCGTTCATTCGCGCCAGCCCCGGGATCGCCTCCAACCGCGGTATCCCGGGGCGCTTTTGCGCGCCGAGATCCACAAGTTTCGACATGTGGCGGCCTTCATCACGCGATGCGATTGAGGTTAGGATGGATGGCACAATCGTGGAATGTTTTCCAAGTGCTGCGACACTACACTTGAAACAAGGACGACGGATTATGCTAAGAAGCCTACTGTGTATTGCCATGGTATCGACGTATGCAACCGTCGCCCTCGCCGATGAAAAACCGAATCATAGCGAAGAACCGCAGGGGGTTGACAAAATTTGCGTCGAAGCAAAAGCGGTACAGCCACTCGTCGCGTCGTCGATCGCCAAGACGTTCCTAGATGCAGCCCCCAAGCTGCCACGTATCAAAAACCGCAAGCTCTACCTCGACGAAAGCACCCGCACCTACTACAGCCCCCAGCGCCGCAAAGAAATCGAAGAAAAGCAGGGCATCACTCTCGTCGAAAAAGAAGTCTCCGAACGCTTCTTCTACACCACCAAATTCGGCACGCCCATCGCCTACGTTCGCGCCCTCGAACTCTTTGCGCCACACAGCGACGGCAAGTTAGCCGGCAAACGCATTCTCGATTTCGGATACGGTAACATCGGCCAACTGCGCATGCTGGCGACTTGTGGGGTCGATGCGGTCGGCGTGGATGTCGATCCGCTTTTTCGCGAACTGTATAGCCAACCCGAGGATCAAGGCGACGTACCCTGCGGTTCGGGCAAAACGGGCCACGTCAAAATCATCGACGGCCGCTTCCCCGAAATCGCAAGCGAAGTCGGCGGCGGATACGACCTGATCACCTCAAAGAACACGCTCAAGAACGGTTTCTTCAACCCCGAAAGCCACGTACCCAAAGAGCGACTCGTAGACCTAGGCGTATCGCTCGAAGAATTCGCCAAGACCATCCACAAAGCCCTCAAACCCGGCGGCGTCTTTCTGATCTACAACATCTGCCCAGCCCCCAGCAAACCCGAAGAACCCTACAAACATTGGGCCGACGGCAGAAGTCCATTCTCAAAGGAAATGCTAGAGGCAACCGGCTTCAAAGTCGTCAGCTACAACGCCAACGACGATAAGGAAACAAGAAGGATGGCCAAAGCCCTGGGATGGGCCGAACCGGATCGAGGGATGGATTTGGAGAATGACCTTTTTGGTACCTATACGATCGCTATCAAAAAGTAGTTTCACGCTACAAACGCCTGGCTTTGGACTCACCCGCTCCTTGGCGATAGACTCATGCGCGGAGGTCTAGCGATGGGCTTGATTCGTTCCAGCACTACATTCTCTGATACCGTACCAAGTCTCAAAGGTATTTGCGCTGAGATCGAATCAATCAGCGGCTTACCGGTAACCGTTATTGAATCGGAGCCTCCGGAGTTCCCCAATCGCGAATTGTATCGTGCGAGGATTGCATTCGCATGTTCGCCAGAGGGGACTCTGAAAGTCCGGGCATTTCGGAATCGGCTCCATTACGTTCAGACTATTCCCGAATCGCCCGGGGCCGACGCATGCGAAAAGGAAGTTGAGAATTCCAGTCAATCTCATTCGGATGCCCTTATTAACCGCGAATCTGCACCAGTCGCCGAACAGTCCATTTGTCTCACTGGTTATGTCGGCAATGAGATGACGTTGTTCTTTGTCACAGAGCTCGCGCTTGAAGCGTTGGGAGGCACACCGCATGAACCAATCGACGACGACGTGCGAAACAAATTCGCCCGATCGATTAGCGAACAAGAACTAAAGCTGCGTCGAAAAGAAACAAAGGACGCCCTCTTTCTCCCTAGGATTTTCCAAAGGCTATTCCTGCTCGTTTTCATTCCGATGCTTCTTGTCATGGCTCTTGTTACGGCGATTTTAGATGCTCCTACTTTCGTTCATGAGCGATTGAGAAAGAAGGGCGAGTCGAAGCGGAATTGATACCACCGGGCAATAAACGGCTAAGTAAATGCTAACGCGAGTCAGAAAACTAGTTGCGGTTCCGTTCGACCCTCGAAGAAGAGACTTGTGCGACAACTCTTGTGTTTGGGAATGATGATCATCACCGGGTGCACAGCCGCAGTCACTCCTACCACCGAAGAGCAAGCGAGAGTAACTTGCGAACACGAAGAGACAGCCTATCACGCAAAGAGTGAAATCAGCGAGCTCAAGAAACTCGCCGACGAATTGAAGCGGAAGAATAGTGCATCTAAAGAAGCGGCCGCCGAGCAATAGGCGGCTCCCGACACCTACACTTCGATCCGATCGCCGCGTCCATCTCGGCTCCCTGGTGGACTCTATTGGTGTTGGAATCTGACCGGTTGACCCAATAGGATTGTTCTTTCCATCGTCTTCATGGCGTATCTGACTCCTCGATTATTGGACATCCACGATAGGCAGTGCCACATCGCCGTCATTTCTCCGGGAAATGCGTACAACGCCGCATTTAACTGCTTAGCCGAATGCCATACAATGCCTTCGGTGATTGCCGAGTTTGACAAGCACCGCCATCAACTGCCTGGGGCAAGGGAAAGAAGACATGGGATGTCACTCAAACCACCGATCAATGCGCGCCGACATCATTATTCTCACGCTGGCTATCATTTGTTCGTGCGTGAGCAGCGCGTATGCCTTCGATCCGTTGTCAGGTGACTATTCAAAAGACGACGCGCTCGACGTGCGCATCGTCGCCTACAACCACGCCCGCAACTTCATCGATAATTCCAGCACCGATGCGGAGTTCAATCGCATCCTGGTGGCGCTCAATCCCGACATCGTTTGTTTTGAAGAGTTCGTCAGCACCGTTTCCGTCAGCGACGTCGCGAATCGCATGAACAGTATTCTGCCGACACCCGGGGGCTGGCACGTTCATTTCGGTTTGCTCGGCGGCATCCGAACCGTACTTGTGTCGCGGTTCCCTTTGACCATGACTCGAATCGACACCATCCCAGCCTCTTCGTCGCGCGGTGTGACCATCGCGTTGGCCGACCTTCCCGATGCCACTTACGCGGACGACATCTATCTCCTTGGCGTGCACTTAAAATGTTGCGGCGATGCCGGTGGATCGGAAGATGAAAGTCGCCAGGACAGTGCCGACGCCATCGCCAATTGGTTGGGAGATGCCCGAGGTGTCGTGCGAGCGTCCGGCGACAACGTTGTCCTCGCTGCCGACACGCCGATGATCGTGCTGGGAGATTTCAACATGGTCGGCGGGCCACAACCGGAGGCGACCATCACCACCGGCGACATTCAAGACGAAGCGACCTATGGCGTTGATGTGTCCGGCGACTGGGACGTCAGCGACATGACCGACCTCATGCCAGCCGATCCGTTTACCGGCGACACCTTTACGTGGCAGGGAAACCAAAGCTTCCCACCGTCGGCGCTCGATCGGATGTTTTACACCGACAGCGTCGCGACGATCGCCAACAGTTTCGTGCTGAACACCGACACCATGTCTGCACCAGCACTGGCTGCCGCTGGCTTACAAGCCGGCGATACGTTGTCCAACAATACGTCTGACCACCTCCCCATCGTGATGGACCTGCGAATGAGCAGCGCGACCTGCTTAGCCGACCCCGATTGCGACGACGGCGTTTTCTGCAATGGTGCCGAAACCTGTGATGGCAACAGCACCTGCCAACCGGGCACCGATCCATGCCCCGGTGATTTGTGCAATGAATTGCTCGACGAATGCGGCTCATGCTCGGCTGACGGCGACTGCGACGATGGCAATGCCTGCACAACCGACACCTGCGCTGCCGGCGCTTGTCAGAACGCATGCCCGATACTGATCGATACGTTCCCGCACAGCGAGAACTTTGACTCGGACTTTGGGCCATGGAGCAACACCAGCGGTGACGACATCGACTGGACGCGACTCAGCGGTGCGACACCCTCCAGCGGCACCGGTCCGTCGAATGATCACACCAGCGGGTCAGGATCCTACGCATACACCGAAGCCTCAACCGCGAACAATGGCAGCCCAGACAAGACCGCAATTCTTCAGAGTCCCTGCGTTGACTTAACAGGCGCCAGCGCGGCGTCGCTTACCTTCTGGTATCACATGCTCGGCACAAGCCTTGGAACGCTCGATGTGGAAATCTCGGATGAATGTTCCACATGGACCAGCGTATTCAACGTCTCGGGCAATCAGGGCGACCAGTGGATTCAAGCCAACATCGATATCACTGCGCATGTGGGAACGGTCAAGACGATTCGATTCAGAGGCGTCACAGGATCAAGTTGGAGCAGCGACATTGCCATCGACGACATCGAACTGACCATTGTGCCCGGTTGCTCGATCGACGATGACTGCGACGACGGCGTGTTCTGTAACGGACCCGAATCGTGCAACGCCGGTACCTGCAACACCGGCAGCGCGCCGTGCGTCACCGAATCTTGGTGCAGAGAGTCCGACGATTCATGTATTCCATTTGGCAACGGCGACTTTGAACCCGATGGCGATGTGGACTTGACGGACTACGCGATGTTTATGGCCTGCTTCGGTCAGCCCGCCAGCGGAGGTTGCGAGTCGGCCAACATGTCGGGCGACGAAATCATCGATATAGCCGACCTGCAGGCGTTCGTCGGCCAACTTGCAGGTCCGAACTAGCGCGAGCGATCAAGACGCCGGCGGGGCAAGGCGCATGCCAACCGCGTTGTGGGCAATCACACCTACCCAGCCCAATGCGTTTCTTCCTCGGCAGGGGTTTCGTCCGCGTCTAGCGCGGCGAGGTGCTCTGGTTTGAAGTAGCGGCTTGCCAGGCTTCGCAGCGGTACGAGCAGTGCGATGAATAGCGGGAACAACAGTCGCAAGCCCTGAATCGGAATCAGGCTCACCACACTCAGCACTGCCAGGCACGCGGTTTGAAATCCGGTGTAGGTGTGCATGATCTTTACCGGCACGCGGCGAACGTAGTGCATCTTCGGATACAGCGACGAATCCATAAATAGCAGCGTCAACCGCTCGAAGAACTGATTGCCGGCCAGCGACACCACACCCATAAACAAGAACACGCCATACAACACAGCCATCGGAATCATCTTCAACACCGGCAACAACAACAGCGACATGCCAATCAAGAAGTGAACCACGATTCCCGTGATACGATTCTCATTGACGTGCAGCACCCGCTCCTGACGATCGCCCCCCGGCGAGACGACTTCTTCCACCGTCGCCAATGACCGAAGGTGTGCCAGCGATCGCACCGTCGCAGCCACCAACCAGGGCCAACCGAAGATCGAACACACCCCAACCAGCAAACCCACCACCGCAAGATCCCAGTGATACGCAGCTCCTCGTTGCAACTTGTTGTCCGGGTTATTCAGAAGTCGCCCGGTGATGTTGTGCGACAGGAAGATCAGCACCGTCGCGAGAATCGCCGGTCCAATCGCCGCAAACCAACTCCACATCGGCCCTTCAAACGGATTCACGATCCACGGACGTTCGTTGGTCGTCCCGAATTTCTCCGGGGCGTTGAGCGATGGAAGTTCTATTTGATCGCCGAGCAACAGAGCGACGCCAGCCATACTTGCCAGCGCGATCGCCGGTCCGAAGTCGGCAAGAAACTCGCGCATCTTGGGTTGGAGGTATCGACTTCGACGAAACCGTGACAGGTTCGTCGCAATATAAAACGTTCCCAGCGCGAGGATCAACGAGAAGAACGCCACATCGTGATCGGAATTGTCGCCCGAAAAACTCTCGTTGAACATCCCGAATATCGCCCGAAGCGATTCATAGATGAACAGCATCGACATGAGTGCCGCGAAAATCTCATCGGTGAATCGCGTGAAGAAGCGCATCAGCGCGCTGGCGTCGGTGACAGCCAATATGATAAGAAGCAAACTCGTCCAAAAACCAACCCACGCATACGTCGGTAAAAACGGTAGATTTTGGTCATTGCACAAACGCGCGAGTATCGCCGTGAAGATCAAAAGCGGTCCAATCCCACCAAGGATGATCAACGGATGGCCCGCGATGAATGCGTAAAGTAGCCCACAGACAGCCGTCGAAATCAGCATTTCCACAACACCAATATCCCCGCCCGTCTCTTTACCCATGATGCCGCCGAACGTGATCGCCGGCGCCAGACACGCGAAGAACAAAAACACGATCGCAGAAATCGTTCGGGCGTTGAGCCCATCGCGAAAGTCGGCTGCATATTGTGGAAGACGACGCTTGAGATCGTTGACAATGCCACCGCACAACCGCCCGGTTGAAACCAATGCGTCGGGAACGGCGGCGGCTTCTACGACCGGCGCACTTGTACGCCGAATGAAGTCATCCAGCGCTCGAAGCAGATCGTCTTTGCTCCGCGCCGCATCGATCTCGTAGCGGAACTCATCGTCCGACATTACTCGGGCGATCGTCGCCAACGTATCAAGGTGAACCTCCGCCGCCCCCTTCGGACCGATCAGCACGAACACAAAACGCGTCGGAATTCCATCGGGCGCGCCGAAATTCAGCGGGTGGGCCAAGCGAAGAAAAACGATGACCGGTTCGGTTAGCGTATCGAGATAAGCGTGCGGGACCGCCACACCACGACCGATCGCCGTAGAAGCCGACGATTCGCGCTGAAGAAGCGATTCCTCAACAGCCGCTTGCTGCGACGCATCAATTTTGCCGTTGCGAACGGCGACTTCCACCGCTTGCGAGAGAATGTCGTCAAAGCTCGATGCCGGCAGACCCAGAACAAATGAGTCGTCGTTGATTGTCTTTTGAAGCAGCTCCACGCCAAAGCCTCCGCACAAAACAATTCCAGGCACCAAAACTTAAATCACAACCGGTAACCTCAATCACAACCGGCACCCCGAACGGGACGGGAAATGCTATAGGCGCAAACCACCTTTGCCAAGTCTGCAAACAAGCCGCGCAAACTCAACGCGGTATTGTGCAGAATTGCACGAATGCCAATGAAGGGTTAACGGTAAAACTGGTCAATCACAACTGAGTCACCAAATCCGTAGCGAACTCATGCATCGCGCTTACAATGCGATTGGAAACCCTGCAACGTTTGTACCGTTTCCTTTAAGGAGATATGAAGATGACCAGATCGAGGCGTCAATCTTTTTCCCCGATTCTTGGTTATGCCGGTAGCGCATTCGTTTCTGTTGCATTTATAGCGAGTGTGTTCTGTAGTCTTCAGTGTGGACATGGTCAGTGGTATGTCTCCGTGATTGACTCATCTTTGATTCTTGGCCATAGCGCTTCTCATATACAAAACAATTTGTCAGGTTGTTATTGGTCGAGCAACATCGGGAATCAGGTGGAATTGTGGCCCGAGATTCTAAACACTTCGCGGGGATGGTCTGTTTCAATTCCGCTATGGATAATCCTTGCAACTCTGCTTGCATATCAGACATGCATGTACATTCGCGGCCCGCTCCGCCGCCATCGTCGCCGCAAACGCAATCAATGCCTTCAATGCGGGTACAATCTCACGGGCAACGCAAGCGGAACCTGTCCAGAGTGCGGTGAAGCACCATGATCCATCGATCGATAGTCATTGCATCTTTAATGTCTGCATTGATCGTCGCAATGATGTGGTGGCAGAGCACTACGCAAACATACCTGGCACGGTCCAAGCAGTATTCAGGACTCAGATCGACCCAAGGATGGAAGGCGGACCATCAGCTAACTGATTCCACCTATTTGAGTATGGTTGGAAGCCAGGGTTACTTGTCTACTTACGTCACGTTAACGAAGAGTGATCTTGTTAACCCCGATGAACAATCCAATTCGAATTTCGTAAGAATGAGATACTCCCTTTGGGCGACTGGACCATTCAGGTTCTACCGTCTTAGCATTCCTTTCTGGATGCTGTTCGCCGCAGGCTTCATCTACCCAGTGCTTTCGTTGATTCGTGGCCCGCTCCGTCGCCATCGTCGCCGCAAACGTAATCAATGCATCCATTGCGGGTACAATCTCACGGGCTTGCCGGAACCTAGATGCCCCGAATGCGGTACGGGACAATGACAAGAAAGCTCTTCATATTGGCACTGGTGGTTTCCACATTGGCCTGCACCGGCCTTTGGATATACAGCGCCGTGGGGACTTATGGTGGGCGGCGTGTCAAAGGTAAAGTGGGGTTCGTGCCATATCGTGGTTGGACGACCAAGTTCGCAATGGTTCCATTTGAATCCGTCAACATGTCAGGGCGCAATGGATCCCTCGAAGTTGACATGTGCTGGCTCTCTGGGACTTTCAACCAATCGATATCTCAGAACGACTTGAGTATTTGCGGCATCTCGTATGCAAGCGGCGCTCTTGCACGTGCGCGATTTATTCGATTGGCGATTCCTTTCTGGATGCTGGTCGTGGGAAGTTCCTTCTACCCGTTACTGGCATTTGTCCGAGTGCAAGTGCATAGACATCGTCAACGCAAGGGAAGGGTGTGCAGGTGCGGGTATGACTTGACCGGCAATGAATCAGGGATCTGCCCCGAATGCGGACGTGAAATCGTAAAACGCCATCGAGAAACCGTGGACTCATCTGCGCAGAAAAAACTCAGCCCACCCGCAGCGCGAATGGGCTGAGTCGATTAATCGCTTAGTCTCTGACTTCAATGACGCCTTAGGATGCTTCGACGAGGTTGCCGCGAATTTCGCCGGCTGGGTTGGCGTCGGTGTGGAGGTTGACGTAGATGTCGCCCGCACGAATGTCCGCAACATCGTCAGCCGACAGATCCCACGTGCCTTGAGCGGTGGCTCCGCCGTTGCCATCATTAACCACCACTTCCGTGAAACCGAAGACGACACCGCCCGAGCCCTCCGGACCATTGTCCGACAGGTGAAAGTGCGCACCGCTCACATCGCCCGAAAGCCCTTCGGCTGTGATGTTGTACGTCAACTGCGTTCCCGCATCGTTGAGCTCAAACGTTGCGGTTCCCGTCGCATTGGTCTGAACCGGGTCGGGCCGTTCAGCCGCCCCCGAAAGATCGGCGACAAACGACTTCGCCAGTTCGTCGTTGTTACCGTTACCGTTGTTGCCATTATCGTTGCCATTGTCGCCATTGTCCGGAATGATGTCACAGCCAGCCGCCAAAGCCACGAAACCAATCATCAACGTCTTTAACATCCTGTGCGTCATGTTGTTCTCCAAAAGAATAAGAAATCAAAATCCCCAAGCGACTATGTCGCATGAATCAAGATTTCTTGCAAATGCTTTTTGAATCTAAGGCCCCGAACCACGTCCATGCCGTCAAACGTCGCGGATCCCCTTGGCTAACTTGTCTGGCAGGAATCCTGGATATGATCTGGTCTTGAGATACGAGTCACAGGATTCTGACTGCGCATACCGATGCGTTCTTGATCATCGCCCAACTCCCCAAACCGCCCATTGGGTTCTTAGGGACTATTGAGAACTCTTTGGAATTCGGAAAAATCGGAGAGTGAGACGTGACTGTCGCTGTCGAAATCGAAGCATTCGCACCCTGAGCCTAATCCGGCATTGGGGCCGACCGCGCAGGATGCGAAGTTGGCGAACTCGGCTAGGTCAATAATGCCATTCGCATCGGTGTCACCGCTGGCAATTCCACCAGCACAGGCGTCGCAGCCATCGGGAATGGTATCCCCATCGCTATCCAGTGAATCGTCGAATCCGGGACAGACGTCCTCATCTGCGCACACGCAGTCCCCGTCGGCATCGTTGTCCGGGTCGTTGGGGCACCCGTCACAAGCGTCGCCGAAACCGTCAGAGTCCTCATCCACTTGAAGCGGATCTGACACAAATGGGCAGAGGTCCACATCGCTGCAAACGCCATCGGAGTCCACATCACTACCCGGAGGACAGTCGCCGCAGGTGCTCCCGTCCCCACCACAGACGCCACAAACGTCACGCGTGAGAGGTGACAAGCAAACGCAACTCCCGCCACAATTCGCCGACGGCGTTTCCATGGGTTGACATTCAATCAATACGCAACCACAGTCTGGTCCTAACCATCCAGGATCGCACTCGCACGTTCCGGCGCAACCGCATTCGCCGTGCCCTGAGCAGAGATTGGGGCAAACGTTTGGAGCGCAATTGCAGAATGGTGGGTTTGAGAAACCATTAATACAAAGCACCTCGTTACAAACGCAAATTGCTTGCCCCGGTATGGGAAAGCAACTCGTATTGGGGGGACATTCGTCAGGGGGAAGTTCAATACAGAACCCAGAGGAACATGCAAGATCCGCGGAACTGCAGGGGGAGGGCCCAACGCAGCAGGGTTCACCCAGGTTACCACAGCAAGTCGTAATCGTCGGGTCGGTGCATTCGCCACCGCGACAAGCCGTGCCATGAGTACAAGGGTCACCATCGTCGCATGCTTGACCTTCCGTATTCAGAGCAATATCGATGGGGCATTCAGCGTCGCTCCCGTTGCACATGATGCCAAAGGGACGGCAGGGAGTGGGGCTGACACAAACCATTCCAGCCGGCGCAAGTGTGCAGTCGGCCTGACAGCACGCCGAAGGGGGATCGCACTCTTCGCCTGCCTCGATTAATCCGTTTCCGCAAACGCATTGACCATGCGCTACCTGCGTGGTGGCCGAAAGAACAAGCATCAGGAACGCGACTTGAAGTGTATTGCGTGAAAGTAGTGTCATTTTTCATGCTCCAGTTACTGCAACGTTCAAAATTCCAAACCTGTCAGGGATTGGCGCGATGCCGTTCTATTCAGCCAGCACGTGGAATCATCGCGCGACGGAGACGACACGAGTCTGCACCCATAACATGTCAGAAGGAATTCAATCAGGCCGCTAGACACAATTGTATCCGGCGCGGCCGGCTCAAATCGAATGAAAACAAGTCAAAGCCCTTTCTTTCTAACGGCAAGTTTGCGGGGCGACCGTCCAAATCGGCCCAGCGGGGTCGAAAACCGCGAACAACCGGTGGTTCGCCCAAACGCGATCGTCCATCGCGTTGCACCATCTGCGATCCCAAATAGATAAAGCCAATACGCGGTTGGATTTGCCGGTTGAATTGCGCGGGTACCCTTAATTATCACGCTCGGGATGATTCGGAGGAACTGTACTGAACCCAAATGACCAAGCCGAACACGGAGTATCAAACGCGCCGCAGCTTGATCCGCGCTCAAAACGAAAAAATGCAACGACCTCCATCAAAGTCGTCGCATCATCGATACCCCCAAGGGGACTTGAACCCCTGTCTTCAGGATGAGAACCTGATATTCTATCCAGCGGTTTTTGGGCGTGTTTCTGCAAACCCCGCAGTCACAGCGATTTAGCGCTAAACTGTTTCAAATCCACGAGATATGCGTTCTCATTATTGCCCTTCAGTTCTCGTTATTCCCCGTTGGTTTTCAATGTTTGAAGCAAAACAGTGGAAAATCAGTGGACACAAGCAAAACAAACACGAATGCGATTGATTGGGATTTGGGGCGGTTCAATACTCCAGACTTACTCAAGTTTAATCCATCTGGCCAGTGTTATGGAGGATTTCACCATAAAACCGAAACGCCGACCCATCAGGGTGATAGCGATGTCCGCTAGCGTTCGGGCTTACGATCCGCCCCCTCCACCATAGTTACCGAGCGCGGTTTCGTTTGATTCGTTGACCTCGTTGTAGAAGGTCAACGTCGAAGCCGACGTGCCCTGGTCAGCCACGCGAGCCCGGATCGCACCCTCGATGGAATTGTACCAATATGCCCCACCCACTCCCGCTTTAAGAACTTTATTAACGGGATGCATACGACCAGTTGTAATCTCGACCTCAACGTTGGCGATCCCAAATGAATTCTCCGGGTGGATTGGTCCAACTCCACTGGAAAACCAAGTCGAATCAATGTTCACGGGAAACTCGCTCGTTGGCGAGCGATGTCGAAGGTAGGCGATCCTATCGCTGATGACATCAAGGGTGGCTTTGAGCGTTGCCCGGTTTGCGTCCTGCGATACAGATGAAAACTGCGGTACCACGATCGCAGCAAGGATGCCAATAATGACGACCACTATCAACACTTCCACGAGCGTGAATGCGCTTCTTCCTCGCGTGTGTCGATGCTCCATGAACATTGTGTCCTCGAATTCAAGTGCTGAACTTCCTTGTCTCATGAACCATATCGACATCTCAATCAACAGCACGCACGACATGGACATCACTCTTTATTGATAGATCAATCACCTGTTTCAGAAGTTTACCGTCAGCATTCCTCTCCGCGACAACAGGATGCGTATGAGCTCCAGGATTTGCGCGCACGACATGAACGAGATCTCCGGTACTCAACTCAACGCGACTTCCGATTGGAAAAGCAGATACGCAATCGAGAAACACGCGAAGAAACGCGCGATCGAGTTTTCCACGACTCCCGTCGGTCAACAAGTGCTTGACGGCATTGTGGGGCAGGACCGCAGGACGATGTGGGCGCGGTTGTGTCATTGCACAATAAGCATCCGCAATCGCAACAAGCTTGGCAAAGGGGTGGATCGTCGTCCCCTTCCGCTGACGTGGGTAACCGCTTCCGTCCAAGCGTTCGTGTACTTGGTAGCCGATAAAACTCACTTCAATGGGGAGGCCTCGGATCTGTTCAAGGTATTCGAGCGTGTAGATTGGATGGCGCTTGATTTCCCCAAGCTCGTCGGCAGTGAGCGCTCTATGCGATAATCTAATCTCCGACGGCACTCGCTGCATGCCAATATCCTGAAGAACCGCACCCAATCCAATACTCAACACTTGTTCGCGGCGAACCCCCATGTACGATGCCATGGTCATACTCGTGAGAGCGACATTTACACCGTGATCGTACAAATAATCACCGCGCGTTTCTTGGATGCTGACAATCGTAGAAAGCAGGTCGTGATCGAGCGTTAGCATATCAACGAAATCGTTTACCAACCCACGCATGGTGTCGCTTGCCACCGTTTGTCCGCCTATCACTGCAGCTGAGACGTCGGCCAAACAAGTGCTGGTTTCGGCGAAGCGTTTGAGTCCTTCACGTCCAAGCTTCCAAAGTTCGTCAAGCGGCAGTTGGGAACGATTCTTCGGTGCCGATTCGAAGTTAAACTTGGGTGGATTCTCCAGTTTCGTTTCGAGTCGCGCTTCCAGTCTTTGGACAAGTATTTCTTCCGCTCCTGAATCAGCTTGTTTGCCCGAAGATTGTGTACAAACGACCTTTATGTCGCGATGTTGAAGCAGCAGTAAGAAGCGTGATGTGACTCGACTACCCGCCGCAAGAAGAAGAAGTCCGGACCGGTCAAAAATGTCGTGCGACAATCGCATCCCCAGTCGCAGCATGTCTACACTGATGACCCCTGAATCTGAATCGCCTGGAATTTGAGGATCGGCGGATTTTCCCGAATCATTCGGAAGCGAAGTCAGATTTGAATCGTGCTCAGTCCCATCGCTTCGGCTCTTTGCAGGTGCATCATCGGGCCAGTCATCCCCGGCATAGAGTCCCGCAATGATCCGACGTCCGAGCGAAGCAATTTTCGCTTCGTCGAGAAGGGTGTTCGCGGTGATTAGGACTCGACCGGCTCGATCGCGTAAAGCGCCCGGCAAGCAGAATCCTGGCTTGATGAGATCTGACGATATCTTTCTAATCGCACGCAACCCCGACCTGGTCGCCCGACCATACGCTGCACATGGGGTGTTTGCCCTGGGTCCAGCATAATATGCATATCGACCACATATGCATAAAGCAATAGTATTTTTAGTAATTTCTCAGATTTGTGTGCGCCATTTCGGCAATTGCTTTCCGATGCTGAAACGTTGCGGCTCGATTTACACGACGTCCGACTGCGGATTTGCGACGGACGGCCAATATTTGGAGAATAAGAATTGCCGAATGAATAGTTGTAAGCTCGTAACGATATGATAATTGAGAAGGAAAACGCTGTTTTGAATAAACCTTGCGTGGGAACGTTGCGTCACATTGTAGATCGAATGACTCATGGCCATCGACGCAAAGGGTCACCACGACAATCGACTCGCAATTGAGCACTACACCCATCAGGCGCCTGAATTGGTGGGCACCTTGACGAAGCAGTTCATCGGGGTGCTGGGCGATGGTTCTAAGCGTGAAGGTTGAGGAGCATTGATTCTAAGCCGCCAACCGCCGACCAAAATGGCCTGGAAGCGGACGGCCTTGAGGTACAGAATCGCTATCGCGAATCACCGATTCTCATTGTTGCTCATTAGTTGAAATCAAAACAGTGGACAATCAGTGGACAAGCGGAGTTAATCTCGAATCTACAATGGGTCTCAGAGGCTCATAAACCCTTGTGGATCCACGATCTATACCCCCAAGGGGACTTGAACCCCTGTCTTCAGGATGAGAACCTGATATCCTAGGCCGCTAGACGATGGGGGCGGTCTTTTTGCTTGGAACGCGCTTAGCAAAATCGCTTATTCCAAGCGTAAAAGGTAGCGAATTGAGGTTGTTCAGTCAACGGTGGCGGGCAGGGATTGATTCTGCTTGCGTTTATCGTTGGTTCTTCTGGATTCGGGATCGCGACCTTAGCCAGCCACGTCCATCTTGCCGCCCGATTGGGCCTCGCCCGTTTGTCCTTCGCCGGACTGATACTGCGAGACCGACTGGACGGCTTGCGCGGTTTCGAGGCGCGATGACATCTGCTGGATCTGCACGGTATTGGTCGACGTCTCAATCGCCAGATAAAACGAATTGTTCTTCCCGCCAGCCAGTTCCTCCAACGCCTTCATGGAACCCTGCCCGCTTTGACTGGCTGACTCGTCGCCATTGAGTAGTGCATTGAGAATCAGTGCTGCGATGAGCAGCTTGAGGTATTGATTGTTCTGTGCCATTTCGGGGTTGATCGATTCGAGCATCGCTCCGACCTGCTCCTGCACCATCGTTGTGCGCGAGGTCGTCGACGTGATTGATACGGACTGACTCGACGATGTTTGCTGCGAGATCGACTGCTGCGATCCCACTTGCTGCGAACCGGCAGACGAAAGTCCCGCAGTGTTGGCTGGCTGCGACTGATAACTTGGGTTTAGACCTGTCGGTTCGATCGGTTGCATATCCATTCGCCTCCTCGTGGCATCAAGACCAACGGGGTCTTGTTGGCCAACTGATCTGCAAGGCGCGGTACTATCGCGTCGAAATCAGGCATGTGGATCGCAACTCATTGCAAATTCCCGACTTAGTGCGAAAATGGCCTTAACGCTTGTGGTTCCGTTTATGCGGGCGCGCTTCGTTTACGCACGATGGACGGCGATGCGGGCTTGTTTCACTGGGTTTTGTGATGATTTCGGGCAACGTCGCCGCAGCCCAAACGCGGCTTACGAACATCACGATCACGACAAGACGCGCATTCGCACGAGCAACGAAGCAGCTGACCGACGCGAACGAATCATCGATGTTCCGATAACGAAAACGAGAACCGATCATCTTGAAGATACGCGCACCGGGAAAAATCAACCTCGCCTTGCAAGTGCTTCGCAAGCGCGCTGACGGGTTTCACGAAATTCGATCGCTGATGGTGACGGTCGGGCTGGCTGACGACGTGATGGTCGAAGCAACATCGAATAGCCGAATCGACGTTTCGTGCGACTCGCCAAATGTACCGTGCGGGCCGTCGAATCTTGCCTACCGCGCAGCCGAGACGCTCAAACGCCACACCGGCATCAAGAGCGGTTGTCGCATTCAACTGGTCAAGCGAGTCCCTGTCGGCGCAGGAATGGGCGGTGGCAGCAGTGACGCAGCCGCGACCATGATCGCGCTGAATCGTCTTTGGCGTTTGGGATGGAGTCGCGCCCGGTTGGCAGAAATCGCAGCCGAAATCGGTTCAGACGTACCGTTCTTTTTCTGGCCAAACTGTGCACTGGTCCGCGGACGGGGCGAACGCATTGAACCGGTCCGCATGAAATGGCGCGGGTTTGCGGGACTCGTATCATCTGGCGATCATGTTTCGACGGTCGACGTTTACAAGCGCTGTACGCCAAGTGACAAACCAGACAACTTGCGAACGATTGCCGATGGCGACTCGGTGTCCGCGTTCGCACCCTTGTTCCGCAACGACTTGGAAGCCAGCGTGTTTGAAGTCGCCCCTCGGGTGCGCGAGATGCGCGATGCGCTGATTCAATCGGGTGTCGCCAGCGAAGCGATTCGAGTCACCGGTGCCGGCTCGGTGTTGTTCCAATTGTTCGACGATCGAGCCGCCGCCGAAACGTTCGTCTCACGTGCGAAGGAATGCCCGCTCGCCGCCAACGCCTGGGTCGTCCCCATTCCAGCCCACCATCCGTAACCGTACCCCAAAAACCCGTTCGGGCCTGCATTTATTGACCGATTCGACCGCGATTCATAGCATGGCCCTTTCGCCGAATATGTTGGCTGGAGATTGTTCTTGATGGCTCAGGAATTGGATGTATTTGTCAAGAAGGCGGCGGCCAAGCGCGTGCTGCTCGTGGGCGATTTGATCCTCGACCGCTACGTCTATGGCGACGCCGAGCGGATCAGCCCGGAGGCACCGGTTCCCGTCTTGCGGGTGGTCGAACGCGGCGACGCAGTAGGTGGTAGCGGCAACGTGGCTGCCTGCCTCAAAGCGCTCGGCGTTGAGCCGGTCGTTTGCGGCGTGGTTGGCAAGGACCGCCATGGCAAGCGCTTGAAATCACTGCTCACCGATGCCGGTGCGCTTTGCGAACACGTGGTCGAAGTCGATGACCGCCCCACCATCACCAAAACCCGTTTCGTGGGTCTGGCCCAACACCGACACCGTCAGCAACTGATGCGGGTTGATGAAGAAGCAACGACTCCACTCAGCGATGCTAACCGACGCACGATATCCGATATAGCCGTCAGCGCCGTCAGTCAGGTCGATGCGGTTTGTATCGAAGATTATGACAAAGGCGTCGTAACTGCCGAACTTGTTGAAGCCGTTGTGGATGCCGCCAAGAGCAGCGGCACAACAGTATTCGTCGATCCAGCCCGTTTGTCCGATTACTCGCGATACAAGAACGCCACGGTGCTGACACCCAACCGAGCAGAATTGGCGATGGTCGTCGGTCGCACGTCCACGGCACTTGAAGACATCGCGTCCGATGCAGAGGCATTGCGTAACAAGCTTGGGGCGCGGTCGATCGTCGTTACCCTCGATCGCGAAGGCGCGGTCATCGTCGAGCAAGGCGCGTCGTGGGTTCACGTGCCCACCCGCCCGCGCAGTGTTTACGACAACACCGGTGCTGGCGATGCCGTCCTGGCGATGCTTGCGACGGCGGTCGTCGGTGGCGCGACGATGCCGGAAGCGGTCAAGCTCGCCAACATTGCCGGTGGACTCGAAGTTGAAAAATTCGGTTGCGTTCCGATCACATCCGACGAAGTATTGGCCGAGTTGCGTTTGGAGTCGAGCAACCGGCGAGGCAAATTGCGATCGGTTGACGAACTGGTCAATGAACTCAAACTCCGGCGGGATCGCGGCGAAACGGTCGTCTTCACCAACGGATGCTTTGACATTCTTCATGCTGGTCACGTTGATTTTCTTTCGCGCTGCCGCCAAGAAGGGTCGCTGCTCGTCGTGGGATTGAATTCCGATGCATCGGTGAAGCGACAGGACAAGAGTGATGATCGTCCGATCAATGGCGAGTTGGATCGGGCGGCTGTTTTGGGGGGGCTCGCCAGTGTTGACTATGTGGTTCTTTTCGAGGAGTCGACGCCCCTCAACTTAGTCAAGAAAGTGTCGCCCGACGTATTGGCCAAGGGCGAAGACTGGGCGGATCGCGGCGTGGTCGGCAGTGACTTCGTGACTGAGCAAGGAGGAGCCGTCAAACTGATACCGCTTCTTTCGGGAAGAAGCACGACAAACGTCGTCGAGAAAATTCGCACCAGTCTGGAGCAACCGACACTCGATGCCTGATCGCTACAAGGTTGTAGAGCATCCGAACACTACGATCTGGTTGCACATCCACAAGCAGACAATTCGACAAATGGCACCAATGAACAAACCGATGATGCCAAGCGTCTTAACTCCGAGGAATCAAACGGCATGAAAATATTGGTCACAGGTTCGAGCGGTCAGATTGGCACCAACGTGGGCTTGGCGTTACTCGAACGCGGCGACAGCGTCGTGGGCATCGATAAGCGAGCCAACGCATGGACCGACAAAATCGAAACGGTCCAGATGGATCTCGCCAAGGCCAGCGTCGAAGACATTCCCAAAGGACCATACGATGTCGTCCTCCACCTGGCTGCCAACGCCAAAGTCTTCGAGCTCGTCGAGCAGCCGCAACGCGCGATGGACAATGTCCAAACGCTATTCACCACCCTCGAATTCTGCCGGCAAAACAGGACGCCGATCATCTTCGCCAGCTCACGCGAAGTGTATGGCGACATCCACCATCATATCACCCACGAAAACCTCGCCGATTTCGTCGTCGCCGAAAGCCCGTACAGCGCCAGCAAGATCGCCGGCGAAGCGTTCGTCTATTCGTACAACCAATGCTACGAACTCCCGTACTTGGTGTTCCGCTTCAGCAACGTGTATGGCCGCTACGACAACGACGCCGAGCGCATGGAACGCGTCACGCCTTTGTTCATCGATTACATCAACAATAACCAACCGATCACCGTGTTCGGCAAACAAAAGGTCCTCGACTTCACCTATGTCGACGACTGTGCAGCTGGCGTGCTATCCGGGATCGACCGCTTGGTCGCAGACGAGGTCAAAAACCAAACGATCAACCTTGCGTATGGACAGGGCTGGACACTCGTTGATCTCGTTAATCTGATTTCGTTGGGACTGCGCAAAGAACCCAACGTCACGTACGAACCGTCACGCTCGGGCGAAGTGATGCGCTACGTCGCCGACATCAGCAAAGCCCGCGAACTCCTCGACTACGATCCGCAAACGCCACTCAGCGCCGGCATCCCCAAGACCCTGGCATGGTGGAAAGAGTCCGGCGCGCTGAAGTAGTGGTCTTGTACATTTTGCTTCGGACGTTCGGCTTGATCATCCGCAAACTTAGATCAAGAACTCAGCCAACCGGTCCAACCCCTTATCGATCTGCTCCATGCTACAAGCGAAACTGAACCGCACGCACGCATCCATGCCAAAGGCGGCTCCGGGTACGACGGCGACATGGGCCTTTTCTAACACGACTTTGGAGAATTCGATCGAATTGGACACGCCGAGTTTCGCGTACGTTCTCGACACGTTTGGGAATACGTAGAATGCGCCCGTGGGTTTGTTGCAGGAAACACCCGGTAGCGACGTTAACCGATGATGAATGTGTTCGGCGCGCTTCTCGAACTCGGCGCGCATCTTCTCGACTTCCGATTGATCGCCAGTCAACGCTTCGATCAATCCATGCTGAACAAACGTACACGCCCCGCTGGTCGATTGACTTTGCAACTTGGCCATCGCTTTGACGATCGAAGTCGGACCAGCAACATAACCTGCCCGCCATCCGGTCATCGAATAGGTTTTGGACGCGCCAATGAGCGTCAGCGCCTGCTCGTACGCCTTCGCACTCGTCGCCGCAAAACTCTTGAACCCCTGACCGCCGTAACGCAAACGGTCGTAAATCTCATCGGCGAGCACAACCATGTCATGGCCCGTCACCACCGCAGAGATCGCGTCGACTTCTTCCGGATGATATGTGAATCCACCTGGGTTACTCGGCGAATTGAAAATCAGCATCCGGGTCTTGGGCGTGATCGCTTTCTCCAGCATCGCCGGCGAGAATTTGAAACTGTCGTTTTCGTCGCCCTCCAAGAACACCGGAACACCGCCAGCCAACTTGACCATCTCCGGATAGCTGACCCAATACGGCACCGGAATGATCACTTCGTCACCGGGATTGATCAGCGCTTGAATCGCCAAATAGCAGGCCATCTTCCCGCCGGATGTCACGATGACTTGGGACGGTTCATATTTCAGATCGTTTTCACGGGCGAGTTTCTCGCAGACCGCGGCTTTGACCGGCGCGATACCGGTAGCCGGTTTGGAATACTTGGTTTGCCCATCGTTGATTGCTCGGATGGCGGCTTGCTTGATGTGCTCGGGCGTGTCGAAATCAGGTTCACCCGCACCGAAACTAACCACATCGACGCCGTCGGCTTTGAGCTGTGCCGCTTTCGCGGTGACAGCAAGGGTGGCTGACTCTGCGAGGGCTTCCACCCGGTCAGAAAGTCTCATGATACAACTCCGCTAGAACTCGCTCGATGCTGAGCAATGGTCAGCCCGTCAACTTAGCAACCTCGTGCCGTGAATCAACTTGAATTTCAATCGTGGGGGCGTGGTGTTGAAACCCGTCGTATGCATGCATCCAGTGCATACATTAAGCACCCTGAAGAAAAAAGGGTCAGGACATTCAAGAATGCCCTGACCCCATCATGGAATTGGAGATTCTAAGGTTCGTGTCGCCAACTAATCGAATTCGGCTTGGAACGACGCGAAGTCGATCAGGTCGAGGTCGCCGTCGCTGTCGGTATCGAAGCACTCGCAGTTCAGCGGCGTGGTTGCGTTCGGTCCAAACGAGCAAAGGTCGTAGTGCTCGTAGTCTTTTTCATCGACGGTGAAGTCACGGTTGCCGTCGTGGCTGAATCCAAACGGGAAACACGGGCCCTGGAACAATCCCTGCAAGTATCCCGGCGAGCCGATGTCGTCACCGTTGTACACCGTGGTCAGTTCAACCAATGCAGCGCCGTTCTGTCCGTTGATCGACTTGTCCCAAGCCAACGGATTGTCGTTGGCCAGCGCTTCGTACGGACCCGACGGCAGCATGTAGATACTCGGTCCGTCCGGGCTCAATCTTGGCCACAGCGGATCGACAAAACCGCTCTTGAAGAACACCGCGTCGGTCACTTGTTCGGTCGCACCACCAGGCTTGACGATCCGCAACGACTCGCCACCGTTCGACAGATTCGATCCTGCAATTCCGCCGTTACCCGTGTCACCGGTCGCGGTAATGTGCAAGTACTGCGAACCCCAACCGTTGGAGTATTCTGTCGCATCGCCAACATTGGGAATCGCCACGACCGAAGATCGGGCGCCGAGAATATACGAGGGGAAATCGCCGCTGCGGGTCACGTCGTCGGCCAAGTACCAACCAGCCAAGTCGATCGGCGAGTCTGTGTTGTTGTAAAGCTCAACCCACTCCGCTTCGGATGGGTTGTTCTCGGTGGAATCCGGGTTGTACATGATCTCGGTGATGACCACGTCACCACACTGCACGAAAAATTCGACCGTCACCGGCGCCGATTCCAAGATGCCGTCAAACGTTGAAAACGTAAACGAATCCATTCCGCAGGTTCCATCATTCTCGTAACGCACGAGATCAAAAGGAATCATCGGAATCAGATATCCGTTCCCGGCAAGGTCGCCCGGCGTAATCAAGTGATCACCGGCTGACACGGCATACAGATCGCCATTCTGTGGAAGCGTTTTGACGAGATACAAAAGCAATCCAAAGAACGGACGCGTGTTGTCAGTCCCGTCCATGACCACTTCTTTGATACCGCTTGGTCCCAGCAAAACCTGCTCACCAACCGAGACTGGCGGCTGATTACCCGTCGAGGCACCGAACAAGAATCCCGGTGAACCGATGTCATTACCGTGGTACACGCCAGCCGCGACAGACTGCTTCGTGCCACCGGCGATATCGCCAATATCGTGTCCGATCCAGTTCAGTGGATTGTCGTTGCCAGCCGCCGTGAAGCTCGAAACGTCCATCGGCGGAATCGCTGGATAGTCGGCTGGCACCAACTGAATGCTCGCACCGTTGGGTGGATCGGGCCAATCCGTCGCACCGACTGCAGTATCGAACTCGTCGCCATAGTTAACCGCATCAATGATTTGCGTTCCATCGTTGACTGTTAGAATTTCGTTGTCCGTCTGCTCAAAAATTCCGCATGGCGTCCAAAGGGGCGGATCGGGAATCAACGGCAAGTCGTTGGCGAAACCATCGTTGACCGGGCTGTTTGAAAGGTTCCGCCCGACAATCGCTCCGCCGGTCGTTCCGTTAGAGTTGAGCTGGATCACATTGATCTCAGGTCCCAGGTTCCACGACGTCCTGAAGTCAGCCACCGTGGGCGCTTCACCATTGAGTTCCGCACCGTCCGGAATCACAACCACTGTTTCAAATGAACGAAGCACGAACGACGGGAAGGTTCCACTTTGGAGGGCCGTGCACGGTGCCGCGTCCTCGACATCTTCATCCTGAAAAAACCAGCCCTCAACCTGAATATCCGTAAAGGTCGTATTGAATAACTCGATCCACTCGGGGTTGGCTGCAAAGGGTGGATTTGGGAAATTGCCTTCCGGCGAAAGCGGGTTGTACATGATCTCTGTGATGATCACGTCCCCCGGTACCGGGTTCGGATTCAATGCGATCTGACCGCGAACTTCGCCAGTGGGAAATAGACTCGACTCGATCTGAACGTATAGTCGACCGGCGTTGAGATCTTCGACGCCATTGGAATCGATCATCCACGTACCGTTGAAGGTGGTGTCGTTGATCAACGTCAGTGTGAACAACGGGGCTGCGCCATTGCTGCCAACGTCAGCGGCATAAACAGTCGCGCCGGTTGCGTCGGTCACACCGTGAAGCACAGCAAAGTCCAATTCAGTCTCAGCCGTGTTCAGCGTGGCCGCACCTTGACCGGCTGCGATACTACCGGTTGGTGGAACGACCTGGCTGCCTTCGAAAATAAATGCATGACGAACATCCGCCATCGCAGTCGGTCCAAACAGCACCGATGCAACCGCGCACATCCGCAACAGAATGCCGCCGATACTTAAACCCAAGTCTGTTGAAATATTCTTCACGACTTCCCCTCTCCAGACCTGACGGCCTGAAACCACAAAACCACCCAAGCTGATGCACGCCTGAACCGAATCTGTGCGGGCGAACGACAACCCGTGCACGCCGAATCATTCAGGTTTGCCAGAGTCATTTCGATGCGAAACTGCGGCTTGTCACTCCATCCCCACCAGAAAGCACCTGTTCGCATACTGGCGACACCGCCATACCTGTAGCATACCGAAATCGGCAGCCGCACTTCAATCGCCCAACTGAGTATTCGTTGAGATGAATGTGGGTCGCCAGAAGATGGGGACGGAGTTACGCAGCGCGGACCGATAAATGTGTCCAAACCCTATCCGGGGTCGGAGATCAAGCAGTTTCTGGGCAAATACGGCTTTAGGGCGTGAATACGAATTGGAACCGGTGGAAATCGGCCAAATCGACGTTCTGGTCGAAGTCGTAGTCAAAAACGTCAAGGCAAACCGGGTCGTAACCCGTCCCCAGGTCCACAACCTCCGGACCGGCCATGCACGCAACAAATTCTGGAAGATCGTTGATATTCACAACGCCGTCGTTGTCCCAGTCGCCGCGTACCAGCCGAATGCCTGCCCCCGTTCCGCACGCAATGGGATCGGAACAAAAGATAATCTCCAACCCTTCGACGTTATCGGAATCACCAATCAAGCCGAGGCTGGCAGAAGGAGCGAACACTTCAATGACAACCGTGACAGGATCGATATAGCGTGCAGAGAGAATGTCTGCCGCACCGTTTGAGCTGATATTTTGAATACCATTTGACGTACTCAATGAAGGTGAGCCAGGCGCCAACGAAAGAAAAATCACGTCACCTTCATTGAACTGTCTGTTGTCGTCGTGGTCCAACACAACCAAGGCGTCGATGTCGTCCGTACTTTGAAGCCCAATGTCGGCTGCAGCAACATAACGTTGCGGCGAGATGCCGGGAGCAAACGGATTCGGGTGAACAAAAACATCCGCAGTCGAGTTGCCTGGAAGCGTTGCCAATGAAGGCGACATCGGGCCAACCGAGAAGAAAAATGCCGGCATTGGCCCCGGCGCACCGCGCGCACTTTCGGGCGTTTCGTAGGCCAAACTGTTTACGCTATCTTGTGGAGCACCTGAATAATCTCTTGAGCTTGTCGCTGGCTCGGCACCAAAATCATGCCCCCCTTCGTCGAACTGATTCTTGCCTTGGGTATTGGATCCCGTGGTTCCGCGTTGACCACGGGAAACGGGTCCATCAACCGTGTAGTTCGACAACGTCAGGAACGCATCGCCTGCCGCGTGACCCCGGGCGACTTGATCCGCAACGTTAAACGCAACCTCATTGGCGAGTAGTGCCGGATCGGGTGGAACATCGCCGGTCGTGGCCCGATCGACAGCGAACATGAATATGAACTGCTCGTTGGGCGGAATGGTTGACTTCGAAAACGACATCGCATTCAGATCGTCGCCTGCCTGTCCAAGCCCGAGGTTCGTTGAGTTGAATGCTGGAACGGGTGTCAAGTCCGGCTGGACCACGCGCAGTACGTCGTCCGGGTGAATGAATGAGCTTGGTTCCTCGATCGATGGCGAGTTCGGGTCAAAGGAGAACAGCGGCGTCGAAACAGGATCGGTCGGCGGAGAAGCCATCGAACAGACGGTAAGCCCCATCACAACCGCGCACGCTGCCGCAACACAGCATTTCCGTACCGCTCTCGTGCCCGACGCGCGATCTCGCAATACCGCTTCATTCCTGAATGGGTCGTGATTTTTCAAGGTCTATTCCCCATATTGAGCCAATCTATGGTTTTACGACATTTCGAGCGTCAGAATCAAGACCGTTCGCCGCGACCCACGGTGGCCAACTCGCGTCCGCCTCCAACTTTCGCATCACGATTTCGGCATGATACGTGTACCTCAGAATTCGATCGAAGGACCGATAAGCACGCTGAAACCCTTCAAAGGCGGTTTCTCGATCTCCGTCAGCCAGACTGATGGCCGCCGCATGAAACTCGGCCTCTCCGCGCAATCGCCACGGTTGATCGCTCTCGTCCGCAAGAATATTGAGATCTGCAAGCGCTTTCTCGCCGCGGACCATCGCCATCAGTGCCTGCTTCCATTCAGACGTCTCGTACGGTTGCGGACCGGATGCAAAATCAACCCCTTCTGCAGCCGCATTCAAATGTTCGATCGCGGCGCGTTCATTTCCAAGCAACCGCAAACACGTTGCTTTCCAAATCACGGACAGCGCGTCGTTTGGCGCATCGTCGGTGATCGCGTCTGCATGTTTCCTCGCCGACTCCAAGTTGCCGCGCTCGGCTTCGATGAGCATCGGATAGACTTGACCGTAGAAATATGATGCACCTTCTTGTTTGCATCCTCGACGGTTCACCACATCTTCAAACGCTTCGTCGAATGAACCTTGCCAATAATGCAAGCGCCAACGAAAGTGTAGCGCTGCGCACCACCGGTCGTCGCGCTCGACGCCTTTTTCCATAACCGTCGTCTGTGCTGCAATCGCTTCGTCATATCGCCCCATCGCTTCCAGACAATACGCCTCAGCAGCATACGGACTTGGATTCTCCGGATCATCGGCCTGACCGTCGCGGGCCGCCTTCAGCGATCTTTCAAAATGCTCGTCGGCTATGGTGTCATCACGCGTGCCTTCACTGCCACGGTAAATCTCGCCGGCCAATCGCTCAGCGATCGAAAGCAGATAATACGAGTATCCGCCGTAAACTCTATTGTCGATCAAAGAAGTCAACGCGTTGCGCGCGTCGGCAAAATCATCAATCGATCGCTGTGCGTACATTCGCTGATTGAATGCGCGAGCGAGTTGTAGATTGGCTTGCGGAAAAAATTCGCCTTCCTTGGCCCTTAGTTCGCGCGCTTGCTTGTATGAATGAATCGCTCCATCTTGATCGTTCCAATGCTGCGCCAGTCCGCGAAGAAACCAAGCCTCCGGCGAACGGTTCTCATGGACGTCGGCTTGATCAATCAGCGTGAGCGCTTTCGCCTCCTGATTGTCGCGGTCGTACATGCACGCCAACGCGTAGAGAAGTTCTGGATCATCGCCATCAGTCCGAGCGGCTTCAAGGTGCGCGATGGCATCCGGACAACTCGCCCGATCACCTTGCAGACACCCGCCGGAGAGTCCTCGCAGCAGTCCGATGCTTGCCAATTCACCACCGAGGTCTTCGGCTTCATCGAGTAGGTCAGCAATACCTTCCGGCTTGTGGTAATCCTTGTGAATGAGTTGCTCGTACGCATCGCCGATCAGGCTTGCCGCACGATCGCGACGCGAACCAGCCACGCTGACTGCCAACCCCGCTCCGAACAAAACCATGACGCAAGTCGTTACCAGAGCGAAAGATGCGGCTTTGTTGCGCTTCGCCCATTTGATCCCGCGACCCACCAAGCCGATGCGACGACTCAAGATCGGGCGACCGTCTGCAAAGCAACGAAGGTCTGTGGCCATCGCACCCGCCGTCGCGTATCGATACTTCGGATCTTTTTCCATCGCCTTCAGACAAATCGTTTCGAGATCCTTTGGAATGCGCGCGTCATGCTTGCGCGGTGGCGACGGTTGCTGCGTTCGGATGCCCGTTAAAATCTGGTCGCGCGTTTCACCCTTCACCGCGCGGCGAAGCGTCAGCAATTCGTAAAACGTCACACCCAACGAATAGATATCGGTGCGATGATCGACACCCCCCATCGAAACGTCGATCATCTCGGGCGATAAATAAAACGGCGTACCCATCACTTCGCCGCTCGCCGTCAACGTCGGCTCGTCAACCAAACGGGCCAATCCAAAGTCGGTGATGTGCAAGCGCTGATCTTCGCCAACCAACAGGTTGTGCGGTTTGATGTCGCGATGGATCACGCCCATGCTGTGCGCATGATCCAGACCATCCGCCACTTCAGCGATCAGCCGGGCAAGGTGTCGATAGTCCGACGACGCACGATGCAACGACTTCGCGTCGATGCCAACGCTTACGTCATCGGAAACAAAGTCTGAAGAAGACGTCGAACGTTCTGATCGCCGCGTACCATCCGACGCCGGACGTTCAACATGAAGCGTCTCAGCCGCCGACGAACCACCAAGCCCCACCGATTCGATGAGCGTGCGATTCGACGGACTCAATAACCGCGTGCGAAAGCGAATCGCCTGATCGAGACTCCCGCCTTCAATCAAATCCATCGCGTAATAGAATTGTCCGTTGTCGTCACCGTGCGCAAACACCGGAACGATGTTGGTGTGGTGCAAACGAGCAGCCGCCCGCGCTTCACTGCGGAACCGTTGGATGGCTGTCCGCCCCTTCCGCGCACGATTGGGCAAAACCTTCAGCGCCACCTCGCGATCAAGCGAGAGCTGCGTCGCCCGATAGACGACGCCCATCCCGCCATGGCCCAATTCTTCAATGATCCGAAAATCGGCGATCCGCGAACCGACAGCCAACCGATCGGCATCGGCCAAAGAGACCGCGGCTTGGCTGGACGCAACATGGGCGTCAAGGTTGAGATCGATCTCAACGCCATCGTCCTCAACCCCAATCCCAAACGCCTCGCGCAACTCATCCGCAAGTTC
>BQJS01000017.1 GCA_021604825.1 Phycisphaerae bacterium
AGCGTCGGGATTGACGGCTGCACCGTAGCACCATGGACAAAACCGCCAATCGGTTTTCAGGCTCCTCTTGCAGCGCGGACAGTTGCTGCGAAAACGACTCTCATCCTTCGCCACTTTGCGCTTCGTGCTGCACCACGGACAGAATTGCATCGCCTCTGAAACGGGCCCGCTGCATCGGCTGCACGTTCCTCGAACTTCGAGACTCGATCGATACTCTTTGAGAAACTCCTTGGTGCGCAGGGTCTTCCAATTCGCTCGGGTCGTGGTCGACTTGGCGCGGCGACGACGCGAAGGGGTGCCACGCAATGCGCGCGGTTTGATTCGACGAAAGGCAGCCGCCATCGTAGTGGCGTCTGCGAACCGTTTGTGATCATCAATTTCTAGACACTTGCGCAAGAAGGCGATGAGGTCTGGATGAAGACACTTGCGCACCCGCTCGAAACCAGGTGGCGGCCAACTGAAAGGCCACTCCGGAAGTTGTCCCGAGAACATACGGTAAAGAATCAGGCCCATCGAAAAAACATCTGATCGAAGCGACGGTTTTCCCATGGCCTGTTCCGGTGCGACGTATCCGACCGTCCCCGAACCCGACGCGACCAATGTCCGATGTGCAACTTTGGCGATTCCAAAATCCGCCAACCGCAATTGATCGCCCGGAAACATGATGAAGTTCTCCGGTTTGAGATCGCTGTGGAGAATCTTCTTGCGGTGGGCGTAGGCGACGGCTTCGAGCATCTGCTCGGCAAAGCTGATCATCGTCTTATTCGACATTCGCCGACCGAGTCGATCGCCGAGGGATTCCTTCCCCAATGGATAAACGATCACAAAATGACCGTCGATAAATCCCGCATCTTTGACCCCGAGAACGTTGGGATGGTCAAGCCCAGCAGTCAGTCGAACTTCCTTGCGAAACGTCTCGAGCGTTTCCTTGGTGATTAACCCCGCGTGCGGCAACTTCAGCGCCACGTGTATGCCCGCGATTGTGTCGTGGGCTTTGTACACGGTCGCGAATCCACCCTCGGCCAACCGCCGAACGATTCGGTATTTGCCAAGCCGCTGCCTGACGCGCAATAACGTCATGGTCGATATTCCAAGGTCGCCTGAAAGGTACCCTATTCGCAAAAAACACAAACCAGTTCAACGCCGCTCAAGATCCAATCCGAATAGAGTAGAGTCAGAGGCCCTGCCTCGCAACGACTTAAGGCCACCGGTTGGACTCGAACGGATCCCCTGCGGCCCAAAATCTGCTGCGCACAATTGTAACCCGCTGCAAAGCGAGGGTATCTCGAAGACCAAGAATGCGACGTCGCCCCAAACGCAACTGTCCGCTCACTCACTTGAGACTACCGAAGTCCTTGATTTCTGTTACACTTCACACACTGGTTCTCGTTGCTGTACCTTAGGGCCAAGAGCGCGGCTGAAAACGAAAAGGGATTCGCTCTGGTGGCGGCGGATGGAAAACGATGGACCACATTTCGCTCAAATGCAACGGCTGCCAAGCAAAGCTCAAGATGCCCCGCTCTGCTGCCGGTCGGCGAATCAAATGCCCTAAATGCGAGACCATTTCGACAGTACCGCGTGTCGAGAACACCACAGCAATCCGGAGCAACTCCGCCGACCCCAAGGGTGCCCCAGTCGATAAACCGCCAAAGTCTCCGTTCGACTCAACGGGCGAGAACAAGCCGTCAACCGAAACACGCTGCACCCATTGCGGCGTATCAGTGACGACAGACGCAGTCATATGCGTTTCGTGTGGCACTAACCTTCAAACTGGAAAACGCAACCAAACTGCTGTTGTCGTTGATGGGCTGGGAGCAAAAAGCGCAGGTGAATCAACCGAGCGTCACACCGGTACACCAAGGTCATTGCCGCTTGGGTGCATCGGCTGCGCACTCGGTACAGCGCTTGGTGCGGCTGGCTGGATTGCCTTCGCCTTGTACACCAAACACGAATTGGCGTTATTGGCAATCTTGGTGGGTGGGTTGTCTGGCCTGGGTATGTATTGGGGTTACCGCGACGTGGGTTTCTTGGCGGGACTGGTCGCGGCGCTTTTTGCCATGTCTGGAATCGTTGCGGCTCGAGTCTATATCTTGCAGAAACTATTCAATACCGACGAAGGGCCAGCCGAATTGTTCGTGTCTGCAGTCTTTGCCACAGGATGGTGGGGAATACTCATAGTCGGTGTCGCCATGTTCATTGCCTTTAAGGTCGGCACCACCGGTCCAGATGTATTCGACGACGACTAGATTGCACAAGCAGAAGTTAGGACATCCGGGTCTGTGTTCAACATTAGGAAAAGCAATTTCTGTGACGTCTATCCCCTCTTGAGCGCGATGGAAATCAATTCATTGCATGGACATGGTCTTGAAGACATCCCGGATTCTTGGCGATCGTCATTGCGTAGGGCGAATGAACGCAGCAATGGAAAGCGCACTTCCGCTGGGCAATAATGTGTGTATGAAACAGCGTAGCCGAAAACGACGGATTCTTGCATGGCTCGCAAACGTGGTGTGCTTTGGATTCGTGGCGCTTTGGATTGACCGGATTCTCTCTCCAACTGGCCTGATACCCGTATTGATGCAGGCTGATTACCTCGCGATCAAAACAATAATTGCGATGCTTTTGCTGATGTTCATACCGGTTGCGCTATCGGCTTACTGGTTTTGGAGGATGGACAATCAGCCCGAGGGCAGATGCTTGGACTGCGGCTACAACCTAACCGGCAACGTCAGCGGCGTCTGTCCCGAGTGCGGTACGCCGATTAAATAGGCAAGTCGCAAAGGGCCCCATGCCCGACAAAAACCCCGACCCAATCCCCCCGTCGAATATCGCAATCTGTACCGATTAAGACACCCCAGCGCAAGCGAGAGGGCGAGACTCACGTGAATTGAAGGCCCAACATCCAAAGCCACCGGTCGGACTCGAACCGACGACCTGCGGTTTACAAAACCGCTGCTCTACCAACTGAGCTACGGCGGCGACTTGGGGGCGTGACGAAGCGGTGGAACACTCAAATCCGCTACTTCGCGAGATTCTACCGGGTTTGGCTTGGCCAGCAAGCGGTAGCGGAATGTCTGGGGCAGTGGGCGAATCCCTACTTAGTTACTTCCATTCATTTTGGAAAATTCGGGCGACCGATGACGGGCTCTGCAAGGGCCGACGAAGAAGCCCATCTGACCGACCCACAAAACACGATGGCCGCCACTTCACGACCATGCGTCAGATTCGCGATTCCGTCGCCGCTCGGTCGATGTTCAATCTCGCTTGACAGAATTCCCACTTTCAACCTGACCCTTCCAGTGCTCTCCAGCGGGCGGGTCTTGGGCATGGTCCAATATTTAAGACGGTTTCGCGGTCAGCCGATGAATCCGAGTGGAAGCCTTACGGAAAAATCACGGTTGATCCGGCATCGAAATCGATCGAACTGACGTTTCGGCATATCGAACTTGGCCGAATCGTCATCGCGAGAGCAGCGCTCGGGCATTTGGATTTCTTGCGGAACGTCTCGCGGCGTATCGCCGGAACGCTTGTTGACCGACAGTCGCACACAGTGAAAGGACCATGCTCCATGTTTGAAGGATCGGCGACAACCCTCGCCTACATCGACCCCGGCAGTGGAAGCTTACTCTTGCAGTTCATCATTGCGGGCTGTGTGGGCGGTTGCATTGCGATGCGTCAGCGATTGGGAGCAATGGTCTTATGGATCAGGCACAAAGCCGCAACTTGGCGGAGCTAGACGCACACGTCGCCGAGTACAATTCTGACCAAAGCCCCAACGTCCGGACCGATACAAATCCGCGGCGCGATGCGGGCTCGTTTCGCGACCCGAATGGATTCGTCTGCCACCACGAAGGCAAAGTGTACCGCGTGGTCGACGAATCATTCTCGCACTTGTTCGACCAACTCCAAAGATCCGGACTGCTGCAACAGTTGTTTGATGACGGCTTGCTGATCGGTTCGCGCAGAATCTCTGACGATGAACATGTTCTGTCTGAACTCGGTAGGATCGCAGACCCGTCTGCGACGGGCGCGCATTCCGTCTTGCATCATGAGCGCGTCCCGTTCATATCGTACCCCTACGAGTGGTCGCCAGGCATGCTCGCGGACGCGGCGTTGTGTACCCTCGATCTTCAACTTCGTTTGATGTCCGGTGGGTATAACCTGAAAGATGCGACGGCTTACAACGTGCAATTCATCGGGTCGCAGCCAGTATTTGTGGACGTGACTTCGATCGAATCGGTGCAGCGGAAGGATGTATGGACAGCGCTCGATCAATTCTACCGCATGTTCCTCTACCCCCTGTTGCTATCGCACTATGGACGCTGTCAATCGAAGCCTTATTTTCTGTCGCATCTGGACGGTATGGAACCAGACGATGTTCAGCGATGCATTGGTCGCGTGAGCGCGCTGCGTCCGGGGCTTCTGCTTGACCTTTGGCTGCCCTGCCAATTGAAACGGTGGGCCAATCGCAAACCCAACCAACTTCGCCACCAAGTGGATGTCAATCGCGACGACACTAAGCCGCTGGAAATCAACCTCAAGCGTCTTCGTCACAAGATTCAGAAACTCGCCGAGAAGCGGCACAGTGGCGGAACATGGCTGGGGTATGAAAATGACAACTGCTACGACGAGGCGGCTGAAGATTTGAAGCGCACGTTCGTCGAGCGCCATCTTACCGGGAACCGACCTGCGCGGGTGTTGGATATCGGCTGCAATACCGGGGCGTACTCAAGGCTGGCGGCTGAATCCGGCGCAGCGGTTGTGGCACTCGATTCCGACACGGCGTGCATTGACAATCTTTACCGCAACGCCCGCGACAACCGACTCAACATTCTCCCACTCGTAATGAACATCGCGAACCCCAGCCCAGGCATCGGGTTCCGCAATATCGAGCGGCAGTCGTTTCTCGACCGAGCATCATTTGATTGCGTGTTGGCGTTGGCGTTGATCCACCACTTGCACATCACAGCCAACCTACCCCTGGATTCCATTCGTGATTTGCTGGCCGACTTGACCGAAGACGTTTTGATTATCGAATTCATCGAGCCGACCGACTCGATGTTCAAGCAACTTCGCGGATCACGCGCGGATGATTTTGCCGATTTCACAATTGAACGGTGCAGCCAATCATTCACTTCCCGATTCGACTTGATCGAGCAAGTGGCTGTCACGCCCCACCGTACGATCGCAGCCTACAGGAAACGTCAATGAGAACCGCGATCGCACGATGGCTTATCGCAGTCATGCTCACGCTGCTGGTGATGTGTCCGCATTTTCGCATGTACAGCAGCGAGCACACGCGGTATTTCGCCTTTTGGGATCTCTCTGACGCAATCGCGATTCAGTTGATCGTGTTCGCCAGCGGGACCGCCCTATTCGCTTGTCACGAACTGATCCGCCGACGACCGAGTCCATGGTTAAAGAGCGCCTCTAAGATTGGGTTCGTCTTGCTTTTTGGAATGGCGCTGTTGTCCAATCTTGATATTGCCCAAAAGGGCTACATGCAGTTGTCGTGGTCTGCTCCCTGCTACGCACTCACGGTTATCGTCATCGTCGCAGCGATGCTTGGCGGGTCGCAACGTTTCAAGTGGATTCCGCGATTCTGCGCGACGGCGTGCCTGATCTTGTCGCCGGTGATTCCATTGCTATTTGTTCAAATGCTGATGTACTCGACGTATCCCGTTCGCCTGGAGTCTTTGAGCGAAATCGCCGATGCGCCGCCCAGCGATGAAACACAAGGCGATGTTTACGTTTTTGTTTTCGACGCATGGTCGTACGAGCAATCATTGGGTCGATCCGACCTCAAGACCGATCTACCCAACCTCGCTGAATTCGCGAGCATTGCGACGGTCTATCACAACGCCCATTCACTCTTTACCGAAACCTACCAATCGCTACCGAGCATCATCTTTCAGACGGACGCCAAATATGTGTCGATGGATGGCGGGGTGTTCTTTCGAAATGGCGGCGATGACGTTTCCAAACCAAGCGTCGTTTCCAAACCGAGCATGGAATCAAGCTTGTTTGGCCGCCCGATTCGCAACAGCTACCAAACATTCATGGTCGGCTGGTCGCACCCCTATCGCCCGATGCTGGGCGAAGCCGTCGACTTCGTCTATTCCGCTCCGTCGCAGGGGAGCAATCCTAACGCGTCGCGCATCGATCAATCGATCGCACGACACTTACAAATGGGCTTGGCAAATTTCGCCCTGTCCATCCCAAAACCGCTGAAGCTTCAATGGCCACTCAATGCGATGTTCGACCTTCACGACGGCGCCGAGACAGCCGTCGCACGGGCCAATTCCATTCACTCGCTCGCCACATCCATCGCCAGTCGAGACGGTGGGCCACGGGTAGCAGTCCTTCACTATCCGGTCCCCCACGGTCCGTTTGTCTTTGACCGAAACGGTTACGACCCTAATCTGCCAGCCAAGTTTCCGCTCAAGAACACGTCGGCCCATGCCGGGCTCCAACGCCCTGACCCGCAAAACCACATCGCCCGCTACCGTGGCAACATGCGATACATGGATACGCTGCTTGGCGACTTCATCCGAACTCTGAAAGATGCCGGCCGCTACGACAACGCCACCATCGTGCTGACCGCCGACCACAGTTGGCGCGTGGATCCGGCATTCGACCAACTCTGCCTCGAACACAAGATGACACTGGGTGGCATTGTGAAAGTCGAACCGCCTCTACCCCAACTCACCCACGTACCGCTACTCGTCAAAGCCCCCCACCAATCAGAGAACGTCGACATCCTCGAACCGATCCAACTCACACAACTGGGTGAGATTATCAATTTGAGTCAACAGACGACGACCGACGCGCCGTCACTGGCATTGCAAGGACGCCAGGCGCTTCCTGCTGACTCAACGCCCTAGCTTGTGTGCAACTAATCTGAATTCAGCGCGGCACCCCGTAAACATCTGATTCGATCTCGCCGATCAAAACACCAACGTATGGCTTGTCCATCAGTGGTGGCGCTACGGTGTATCCTCTATGAACAGTCGATTTCAGAATGAATGTTCCACCAGTGAGGGTGGTGACTTCTCTTTCCTCGCCCTTTGGGGCAGCCTTGATCCAATCTGCCCACTCGTCCTCAGAGGGTGTGTGAATCTCGCGTTCATGATATACCGGCTTGACTTTGGGACTGGCGACCCCGCGATTAGGAATGGCGATGCGCGTCATATAGGGTCCGCAGCCTGCAAGCAGGAAGTATGTCGTTCCCATCCCAATAGCCACCAATGTCGCCACGCGCACCACTCGAATCATCGTACTTGCCTCAAGTTAAGGCCAAAAGCAATTATTGCGACCTTGGACGATCAGCCAACCGCCTATTTGATTGTATATCGCAATAAATCCTAGCCGAAACAAAATCTTCGCTCTCGCAATGCGAACTCTCGTAACACGGCCATAAACGCGGATTCCTCCAAGTAGTTCTTGGGTCTCCGCGGAGAATCAGGTTATAATGCCAACCGGTCAGCGGCCACATCGATTCGAGACACTGCTGCATATCATCCACCATTCGCGACGTCCCATGCCCTGCATGCGCGATTGGAAGCGGTGAACGAACGGGATATTGGTCGCTCTGTTGTTTGCTTACACCAAGATTCTCATCGGTCTTTTTGCGCGACCGATCATCAACGGGACGGAGCGGTTGCTCGACAGTACCGCTTGCAGGGTTTGCATTATGCGTTTGTCTCCACACCAACTGATTTTCCGATTTGCTTGCTTGATCATCGCGCTCTCCCTCAGTCTGCCCGTGCGCGCCGACGATGTGCCTAGGAAGCACTTTGATGGCGTCGGCGATGCGCGTTTCCTGCGTTTCGATGGAAGCCCATCCACGCCTGCCAACCCACCGATGATCGACCTGGTGCGTTACCGAATTGGCGCATGGACGCCGAACGACGCCACCGCTTCACTTTTCCGCGGCGAATGGGTTGCCGCCCCTGCCAACTTCTTTCGATTGGACCTGGTCTTTGAAGGACTGGTCAATCCGCCGGGACTTGGCTTTCCCGCCGGCATCAATCTATTCGGTGACAACCCACTACTTGGATTCGTCGAACTGGACATCGACGCCAATGTGCTGACGGGTGGCGAGTTGCTCGGACCGCAGTTTCGCTATCACGGGGCAGCCGGTCGTTTCGGCGGACCGATCAGCAACGATCGCTTTGACGGTCGCGTGTCTCTCGACACATGCCCAGGCGACTACGATGCCGACGCAAGTACGGGGCCATACTTCCCCGAAAGAAGCGGCGAAGAATTCAACCTTGCATTCCTATGGGGTTCGGTTTCGTCGGTTGATGTGGGTACCAATGGCGACTTTACATTTGACCCAGGCGAAGTCTGGACGGTACGCGGACCATTTCTGAACAGAGCACACGGCTTTGACGACTTCATTCTGGTCTGTTGTTCTAACGGTCTGCCCACCTACACGCCGCAGGTCGACTTACTCTATTCGCACTCAACAACATCGGATCGGACCACCGTTTCATTGGTGTACCCTTTGAATCACGACGGAGCGGCTGCCATCGCCGGGGGCGTCTCCGAATCACCCGACTGCTGCGCCGACAATCAGAGCAGCATCCTCGAAGGGCTCGATCACGTTTCAATCAGCGCCCAGTTCGCCACAGCACAGGATCGCGCGGACGTGAATTTCCCGTTGATCGAAAACTGGGAATTCCAAGTGGCTGGTGATTATCTCTCTCCGGAAAATTGGGAGGTGAACGCCATCTTCGCCGGCGTCTTCACCGACCCGGATTCGCTCACGCCTGCTCTGGCTTGGACAGATATCGCCCCGAATGTCGTCACGCACGATTACAACGGTGACGCCGATGTCGACATGGATGATGTGCTGCTCTTTGACGCATACCTCGCAAGTGTCGACGGCGGTTCGTGCGATGCCGATGGTGTCGTTGACGGCGCCTATACGATTCTTGATTTCGGCAACGGATTCGACGTCCACGATGCCAACTATGACGGCGTCGTCAATGTCGACGACCGCCCGCCCGAACCAGACCCGGCGGCAATCTTCGATGTGGATGACGACGGTGATCTCGATCTTGTCGATTACGCGATCCTTCAACGGTGCGTGGTTGAGATGATTGGGGACCCGATGCCGACCGAATGCGTGGATGTCGATTCCAACGATGACGGCAACGTTACGCCGATCGAGATAACACCATTTGGCGAATACATGGGCGGTCCCGGCCTCCTCCTATTCAATGCCGGCAACGCGCAACAGCAACCATGATGATCGAATTGCAATGACACACTTGCACGAGACATCCAGACGCCACAACAATCGCTCAGCATTAACGCTGATCGAACTGCTCATCGTGATGGCGATCATGAGCATCCTGCTCAGCATCCTGCTGACGACGCTGGGCAAGGTGCGTGAATCAGCCCGCAGCGTGCTCTGTAAAAACAAGCTGCAAGGCGTATCGCATTCGTTTCAATTGTTCGCCGACGACTACGGTCACCCCGATCGTGGCCGCGAAAGTGCCAAACTTGGCGCACAACAGTTTCGCCTGGAGGACTTTCAAGACAGCCTGTACGGCACCGAGGAATTCTTCAAGCAATCAACCGCACAACTTGGAACGATTCCGCTCGATGTCCGCAAGCAATCGCTGATCTGTCCGGATGGCCCCAAAGGATTGGCTCGCGATAGCAGTCCCCAACCAGCCGAAGATACAATCGCGCCGCTGGCCAGCGTCAGCGTTGGATTCAACATGCGTTTGCACAAGGCGAACGTCAAGATCTCGATTGGACCGACCCAAATCAACGTTCTGCGTGACGTTACCTTAACGTCCCGAATACTCGAGCATCCTTGGACGCCATTGGCGTTTGACGTGGATGGTGCAAGTGCCCAGGCACGCCCTCAGCCACTCATTCCGTTCTATTCGGCACCTTCGGTTGGTTCAGACGGATTGTACGCTAATGATGTGTTCTGGTTTCCGGCCAAGCGCCATTCTGGGATGGTCCATGCCGCGTTTGTCGGTGGGCATGTTTGGAGTTCTCGCAATCCGAAGATGGCCCCCGATTGGAATTGGTCCTATCAACCGCCACCGGATGAATAACATTCTCCGGATTTACGGCAGAGTCTGCGTCATCGAAAGCTGATCACGATGAAGTTGCGACAAAAATTCGGCGTGCTCGCCCTTATCTACGTGCTGTCACTGTCTGTGAACCTCGTGATGTCGGGGTGGTGTATCGTCGTGTACTTTCAATCCGCGTTCGTGGATGTGCAGTCATCATTCATTCGGCAGTCCGAGGTCGAGCGTTGGCGGATGCAGGTCCAAATGGCCAAAGCCCAGCTCGAGCTTCCGACGCTTGATCCGAATTCAATCGACATTGCCAGCACGATCGCCCCGTTGCGTCAGCATGCATCAACACGAATCGAAGGCCCATCGCTAATTGACAACACTCGCGAACGGGAATATTGGCAGGAACTCGCCACTGCGATCGATACTGGCAAGGAAAAACAACCCCACGAGTGGCTGAGCAATTGCGATTCAATCTTGGGAAAAATCAGCGCTCTGATCACAACAAAACGCCATGACGCCATGCATCACGCAGCCACCACCCAACAACGCGTCGTCACCATTCTCATCGCCAATGCCATCGTCGGAGCAATCCTCTGCATCGTCGGATTGATACTGGTGAGACGGTGGGTGCTGGTGCCGGTCGCAAAGTTGCGCGTCGCCACCAAGGAAATTGCCGGCGGTCACTTTGACTACCGCATCAAGCCGCAGTCCGCCGACGAACTCGGCGATTTATCAAACGAAGTCAATCAGATGTCCGGCACCATCGTGGACATGCAGGCCAAACTCGTCGAGCAAGAACGTCAAGCCGCCGCCGGTGAGATGTTTCGCCGCATCGCCCACAACATCCGCAACCCGCTCGCGGGCATTCGCGGATTGGCTGAAGCCACCCGAAATCCGCAAGCCCACGTCGAGGATGTCTCCGAGTATCAGGAACGAATCATCAAAGCCATCGATCGGTTGGAGCAGTGGCTGCGTCAGTTGCAGCATTCCGTCGAACCAATGAGCATTGCGCCGCAGCGCACCGATCTCGCCGAGCTTGTCGAAAACGTCTGCAACGTGATGACGCCGACAGCCGACCGCGCGAGAGTTCAGTTGGCCGCCGTCATCGATCCCGAAACGCGTTTCGTCGTGGTCGATGGATTCCACTTCGAGCAAGCCTTGGTCGCACTAATCACTAACGCAATTCAGGCGTCAAGCCCCGGCCAAACGGTGCGCATCCGTGTCGCACAGAGTGTGAACCACCAGGAACATTGGAGAATCAGCGTCGAGGATGAGGGCTCTGGCATCGCCGAACATTTGCAAAGCAAGGTGTTTCTGCCAAACTTCACGACCCGCAGCGACGGCAACGGTATCGGCTTGTCGATGGTGGCAAAGGTCGTGCAAACGCATGGCGGTCGAATTCAATGCGAGTCGTCACCTGGCGCGGGGAGCCGGTTTGAGGCGATCATGCCAGGGCGAATTGAGACGCCCAACCAACTCGATCAGGAGCAGTAGCGGATGGCCAACATCCTCGTCATTGACGACGAAGAAAATCTTCGCATTTCCATGCAACTGGCGTTGAAGCGTGCGGGCCATTCGTGCCGCGTCGCGTCCAACGGCAAGGATGGTCTGGCCGCCGCCCGGTCAAAAATGCCTGACCTGATCTTCGTGGACGTGAACCTGCCCGACACGGACGGCATGAAACTCATGGGCGAATTGCGGGCGATCGGCATAGACGTTCCGGTCATCGTCATCACGGGATTCGGCACGATCGCCAGCGCCGTCGCCGCAATGCAGCAAGGGGCGGTCGATTTCATTCAAAAGCCCCTGTCGATGGACGAAGTCACGTTGTCCGTGTCGCGTTGCCTCGAGAACCTCAGCATCCGCAATCAACTCGACGCCTATCGCGAGGCACAGCAGCGCGAATCAGAGGGTGAGCGCGTCATTGGCGATTGTCAGGCGATGCGCGAACTGCTCGAGGTTTCTGACAAGATTGCAGCCCTACCGCTGGACGATGAAGGATCGCTGCCTACCGTCCTGCTGCTGGGCGATACCGGCACGGGCAAGGAGGCAATCGCCCGTTACATTCATCGACGCGGACCAGCTGCCGATCGGCCATTCGTCCACGTTAACTGCACCGCTGTTCCGGAAAACTTTTTCGAGTCGGAACTCTTCGGCCATGAAGCTGGTGCATTTACGCACGCGAAGGCTGCAAAGAAGGGTCTGTTTGAAGTCGCCGAGGAAGGCACGTTGTTTCTCGATGAAATCGGTGACATGCCACTGGCGACACAATCGAAACTTCTGGTGGCAATTGAAAGCGGACGCTTCCGCCGACTCGGGGGCACAACCGAGCGCGTCACCCGTGCAAGAGTGATGGCCGCCACCAACAGCGATCTCGAAGAAAAGATTCAACGCGGGGAGTTTCGAGCAGATTTGTTCTATCGCTTGAAAGTCTTCTGTCTGCAAATGCCAGCCCTTCGTGATCGCGGTGACGATGTCATCACGTTGGCCGAGCATTTCTTGCAACGGTTCCAGCAAAAATTCCGAAAGACATCGCTGGCATTCTCCGACGACGCTCGCACTTCCTTACGCACCTATCACTGGCCCGGCAACGTACGCGAACTGGCCAACGTCATCCAGCGCGCCGCACTGCTTGCCGAGGGTTCCACTGTCACATCAGACACGCTCAATTTGCGTGCGGATGGAAGCTTGACGACGATCGCGCCGACCGCGAATAACGGTCAACCAAGAATCACAACACTTGAATCGGTCGAGCGGCAGCTCATCCAAGACACGCTCACGCATACCGACGGCAACATATCCGAATCCGCTCGGCTACTCGGGTTGTCGCGAGGCAGCCTTCGTCACAAGCTCGACAAACTAGGAATTCAATCCGACGCCCCGTCCTGACCGAGCGTGCGCACATTTGGCCAGCACCCTCTCAAACATGGCCAAACTCAGCCGTTCACATCCCAGTTTGACGCTCATCAAAATGCCACAATAAACCTCATAAACCCCTACAGGACAGCTTGTTAGATCAAGCTGCGGGAATCGCACGTCTCCGGCATGAGGGATGCATTACCAGACTTGCGGAATGACAAACGTTGGCGCGTCGTCTGGCGCAACTTATCGCGGTCATTTCATCCATGCCTGGGACGAGCGAGAGAGCACCGCAGCAACCGTGTGGTGAATCAACAACGCGACCAAGAAATTCTTGAAAGGGGATTTGCATCATGCGCAATCGGCAATCTTCCAGTGATCGATGGATCGCCATCGTAGCGATCACAGCAACGGCAGGTATCGCCACAGCAACCTTAACCCTCCAACCGGCGCTGAAAATTAACGATGTCCCGGGCGGCGCATCCGGACACCCTCCGGCGTTTACGGCCCTGCCGCAAGAGGGACACCCAAACGCGGCAAACATGGAAATGCTCATGCAGCAGAGTGCTCAGCAAGCCGAAGACTTTGCTGCAATGGCCGGTGAAGAACCCGACCCCGGCGACCTCGAGATCCCCGCCAATCTGCTCGCGCCACTGGCCTCTGGCGAATACGTCAACTTCGAGTCGCCAGCCGTCAGTCCAATCCAAGTCAGCTCCGACGGGCAGCATGTCTTCGCCGTCAACACGCCGAACAATTCTCTCGTGGTGTTGGACGCAGCCAACCGTCTCGCCAAGCAAAGTGAAATCTTCGTCGGCTTGGAACCGGTGTCGCTCCAAGTCCAACCGGGCACCAACGATTCGATTGTTTGGGTCGCGAATATTATTTCTGACACGGTTGCAGTCGTGGATGTCGTGGCTGAGAAAGTGATCGAAGTGATCGACGTCGGCGATGAGCCGGTCAACATCGTGTTTGATCCAGCTGGCGACTATGCATTCGTCGTCATTCAGGGCAGTCCGTTCGTCCCCGACGATGCGCCCCCCACCGGATCACCATTTGTCGATCTCGGCCACCTTGTAACGATCGACACAGCCACCAAGCAAGTCGTCAGCACCACGTTTCTCGATTGCAACACGCCGCGCGCGGTCGTTTATGACGACACCAACGATCACATCGTCGTCGCCGCCCACCATTCCGGAAACAACACGTCACTCGCAGGTACGCCGGTGGAATTGCAGTTTGCAGATCCGACACCGACCAATCCGGCTCCGATTGTTGTGATTCCCCCGGAAGCGAGGGGGTGCCTGTTGCCCGATCCGTGTACGTCCAACGGTTGCGAGTGCATGACCATGCCCAATCTCTGGGTGGCGCAGCAGTTTAGCGCGACGGCGGATACCTTCGACCCGAATCCCGGCAGTGAATCGCAGCTAAGTCCCTGGCCCGACGACTTCGGAACCAGCGGCGCTCCCCTTGTGCCACGCATCGTCCGCGATTCGGAAGGCGATTGGTTCGACATCACGCAAAACATTCTGACCGATGCCAATGGCGACCCCGATCCTGCGATGGTGACGCTGATGAATCAGGAATTCGGTATCCTCAACGCCGACGAAGTCATCCATCACATGGCCAATGATGCCAAGGACACGTTGGACCATGATTTGATTGTCGTGGATGCATCCAACCCCGGTGCGTCGATAGGCGTCGGACTTCCCATCGTCAACGTCGTCGGCAACGTCGGCACAACGCTCAACGGTATGGACCAAAACCCGGAAACCGGCGCCCTCTTTGTGGCCAACATGCAAGCGCTAAATGATGTGCGTCTTGGCGAGAATCTAAACGGGCACTTCCTTGATCACGTCATTGAAATCGTTGACGACTATTCGCTCGCCTCGCCTTCGATCACGCACCGCGACTTGCACGATGGTATTGACAACTTTCACGACATCAGCGCTCCCAACCCCACCGCCAAGGCTAAGTCGCTCGCCCATCCCAACGCCATCGCATTTCACAACAGCGGCGCATGGGCAGCCGTCGCGTCGTTGGGGATGGATCGCATTGGCATATTGAATGGTTCGACGGGTCGTGTGCTCGGGCGGCTGGACGTGCCGTCCGGGCCACGCGGCCTATCGATCGACTCCGCCAACGATCGCATCTATGTTCTGAGTCGTCACGCCATGACCGTCACGGCCATCGATGTCGCTGCGTTCGACGCGCCACAAGTCATCGAAACCCGCGAATTGTTCAATCCGGAGCCGCGACACATTCGCGACGGTCGCAAGTTCCACTACAGCACTGGCTTTAGTCACAACGGTGCCCACTCGTGCGACTCGTGCCATCCGAATACGGATTTCGATCGTCTGGCGTGGGACCTCGGCGGGTTCGGGACAGCCACCCAACCGGGACCACCGAACATGCCCGAGGCATTCAATCACCCACTCAAGGGCCCGATGGTAACGCAGTCGCTTCGCGGCCTCGCCAATCACGAACCACTGCATTGGCGCGGTGACAAACCTGCGTTCCAGGATTTCAACGAAGCGTTCGCGAATCTCCTCGGTGGCGAAGAGATCCCCACCGATGACATGGACGCATTCAATGCGTTTATCAAGTCGGTGGTCTATCGACCCAACCCGTATTTCAAGCGTACGAACGCATACAAGGAACCGCGCTCGATCGACGGGTTGATCACCTACATCAATTCCTGCAACGCCTGTCATCAAGTCATCCCGGCGCTGGGCAACGAATTTGGGCATGACGGTGCAGCATTCACGACCAACGGCGATGCCGGCATCAGCGCTACCGGGTTCTTCGCCCAGTTACAAATTGTGACGCAGATGCGCGGTCTGCATAAGAAATTTGTCGGCGACGTGTACGACGGATTCGGCATGGTGCATGACGGCCGCGAAGAGCGCGAGGACAACGCCCATCCCCTTCAAACTTTCTTGAACGAGTTTTTCCCCGAGGCCATCACAGGAATTACGCCCGAGCGACAACTCGACATGGTCGCAGCGATGAACGCCTTCCCGAGCAACGTTATGAACGTCGTCGGTTGGCAGGTGCTTGTCGATTCACCGGCGGCTTCTTTAACGACACTTGCTGACATCGATGTGATGGTCGCGCAATATCAGAAGGCACCGTCACACTGCGACATCATTGCGAAAGGAATCGTCAATGGAGCGCAGCATGGATATTGGTTGATCGACGCAAGTGGCGGCCAACGTGATTTCATGTCTGATACTGGCGAAACAGTTACACAGAGCGCGCTGGTCGCATCGCTGCAATCGGGTGACTCCTTGGTCTTCACAGCTGTTCCGCCCGGTTCGGGAAAGCGCATCGGCATCGACCAGGACACCGACGGATTGCTCGACGGCGACGACCCGATGGCCCAGCACGACAATACGGGCGACTTCGACGTCGACGGTGACGTCGACCTTGCCGATCACGCTCAACTTCAACGGTGCTTCACAAACCCGAGTGTGCTGAGTGTTCTGCCTGAATGCGAACTTGGCGACGCAAATGAAGACGGCGACGTCGACATTTTCGACTATGAGGAAATCAAGGTCCTGCACAACGGACCTGGGTTGTAGTGGGACCTGGGTTGTAGTGATTCCGCAAATGCAGTCACACAATTAGACATGCCGGCCTTGCTCCTCCAAATCTCGACCGGCACATTCACGCTTGCGGGCGACGATGGATCATCATATCCATCTTCGCCCGCTTTTCTTGTTTCACTGGTCTCGCGAGGAGAACGACACGATAGACTTGCCATTTATCGCGGCCATTTGCCGTGGCAGAGCCGAACGTTTGCAGTCCGTTCGGAAAATACGAGAATGCCCGTCGAACAAACGTCACACATCAAGGAATCAATTCTATGAATCTGTCGTATCTATACGTGATCGCCGGCGTTCTCGCGCTGATCGTTGTGATCCGCATCCTGAAATGGACGTGGAAGATTGCATGGGGGATTGTTTTCATGGGTGCAATTGCATGCGGACTGTTGTGGCTTCGCGACGGCAAATTGCCTTGGTCTTAGTTCTAAGCCCCAATCCTTCGCAGCCAGTAGGACTTGCGGCAGCGTGTCCTATAACCTCACCCACCTCGCTTCCCGATCTTGACTGCCGATGAGCAGCCAGAACGCATGTCGGCAACGCTCCCAGGACTTCTTGGTAGCGGTTTCAGTGCCGTTCACAAGGTCAGTGATTGTCACAACCGCAGGAACGGGCCTAGAATACCGCAACATCAAATGATAACGAAGCCAAGAAAGTTGCGTGGGTGAATCTCATCAGCGCAAATTGTCTGCGGGCTGTCAGATCGGCATCATTAGCCGCCAATTATTCAAACGCGTGTATTTGGACCTGGGGTACCGCCGTATCGTGAATCTCAATACAACTGACAAGACAGCGACATCCCCGATGAATCGCATACAACATGCCAAGCAGAAAATGCTTGAAAAGAACGAAGCGTGGATGCGCGATCACGATCCCAGTGCGCTATATTCCAGCTACATCCATCGCTGGCGAGTCGAACGCATTACAGAACTGATGAAACCAATCGCCGGCAACGTGCTGGACATCGGCTGCTTCGACGGCACCATCGCCGGAAAACTCATCGAGCAAGGCAACAAGCAGGTCTACGGCGTCGATCGAATGGGATCCGCCCTAAAACTCGCCGCCGCCAAAGGCGTGAAGACTTACGAACTCGACATCGACGAACAGAACACGGATTTTGAGAACGAGTTCTTCGACGCTACGCTGGCCACCGGCGTACTCGATTCACTGTACGACCCTGATGGCGTCGTCGAAGAAATCCACCGTGTCTTGAAACCGGGCGGCACGTTGATCGTCAGCTTGCCCAATCTCGCGTGCCTCAGCAATCGCACGCTAATGTTTTTCGGCAATCCTCCGTGGCAAGTACTCTCCAGCGCCCGCGAGGGACTGGGAACCCTCCGCCACTTCAACATGGCCGTCCTCACCGAACTCTTGCGCAAGAAGGGGTTCTCAATCACCCACCGAGAATCAAACGCCGTGGTCTTCCCCTTCGTGCGTTTCGGATTCAACCGATTCCCAATTCTAAGAAACGTATTCGGCAGCGCCGGCACGTGGGACCGCAAACGCATCTTCTTCTGCCGAACGCTCGCCAAACTTTTCCCCAATCTGGGTGAGCGGTTGCTTGTGGTCGCGGTTAAGAAGTAAGCCCGGAACGTCCCGTCTACTCATCGAGCAAAAACGCCAACGCCTTCTCGACAACGTCGCTAGCTTCATGATCGTAGAGGACGATGTGGTTGCTGCGACTCAGGGTGACGAACTCTTTTTTGTTTGACGCGATGCGATCGAATGCCTTGCGGCTGTGGGCGAAATCGGCGACTTGATCACCGGTGGAGTGAAACCATAGTGCTTCAGCCGTGACTTTCGGCGCTTGCTCCATGGCCATTCGCCCAATCTCGACGAGATGTTTGACACACTTGGTTGGGATGAATCGGTATTGCGGATGGGCACCGTATCGACGCCGGCCATCACGATCGTTGATGAACCCCACGCGCGGCTTCTTCACGTATGCAAAAATCGATTCCAATCGCCGCGCCCACGCTTCCGGCTGACCGAGGTAGTACCAGCGGGGTCGAACTCTGAAATACGGGTTGAGCATGACCAGCCTGCAAACCGGATTCTCTGAAGCCACGATCAGCGACAACGCCCCACCCATCGAGAAACCGACAACCGCGACGCGCTCATATTCCGCAGCCAACGATGCGTATGCGGATCGCGCGGCATCGAGCCAACGATCCATGTCGGCATGCTTCATTTCACGGGGGCTGGTGTCGTGGCCAGGTAAGGTGATCGCACGATTTGGTTTTCCCGCGCGCTCAAGGGCGTCGGAAATCGGGCGCACATCATGAGGCGTCCCTGCAAAACCGTGGATCAAGAGAACAGCGTCTGGCGAATTCACGTCTTCGGCAGGACCAGAACGACGCCCGATCGCAACACATCGGGATTCTTGATGACGTCCTTGTTGAGTTCGTACAACTCTTTCCATCGGGCGGTTGCGCCCAATTGCTTTTCGGCGATGCCGGTCAAGCTGTCTCCGGCCTTCACAACGTATGTTCGACCGGACGGAGTTGGATCGACTTTCAAACCGGCGCTGGTTCGGGTGCGCGATGCTGAACTCTTGGGCAATTCAGGAATGCGAATTTCCGTCCCCACGCGCAAACGTTTGGGATCTTTGACGTGCGGGTTGGCGCGCATCAAGAAACCAGCATGGCTTTGACTGCCGTAGTAGACTTCGGCGAGCAACATGAAGCTGTCACCGGGTTGCACGACGTAGCGCTCGCTGCCATCCATGTCGGTTTTGGATTTGGCTGGCTTGCTTTTCTTTTTCGATACCGGCGTGGCTCCGCGGTCCTTTGACGACTCGCTCGTCGAACCTGACGTCTTCTTGGCCGAAGCACCATCGCCTGTAGCGCCCTTACCTTTGCCAGCGAGGGCCAACGAACCTTTGTCTTTGCTCGACGGCGTACTTGCTCCGTCGGCGCGATTGCCCTTGTTTGTCGGCGGAATGGCTTGCGAATTCGGCTTCGCTAAATCTGACAGACTGGCCGTCACATCATCGATGCCTCTCTTTGCAGTATCCTTGCCACTTGAATTGGTAGGAATATTTGACTTTGAAGACAATCGATTTGATCGGTTGGAACTGCTATCCGTCTTCTTTGACGACGCCAGACGATCTTTATTGGTGTCGGTTTTTTTAGTGCGGTTTGATCCGGCTGGTTTCTGCGTTGAACGCGGCTGCGTACTTCGGGTCGGCGGTTTCTTGGTATTGCGACTTGCCAGCGCAGATTTGGAGGACGATTTCTTGTCGCCGGTTGCGGATTTTTCGCCGCTCTTGGCCAATGGGATCGTGGGTTCGGAGCTCTTCTTGCCGGAATAATACCAACCGGCAACGATGACCACGCCCAGCGCCAATACCAATCCAGCTTTCACGTCCTTGCGCATCGCTCGATCCTTCGTAGGGTCCCGGGGAATGGTCGGCTTCGGCGTGAAGCGACTCGGCCCGTGGACTGATGCTTAACTGTGAGGGGCACAATCCATTGTGAGATCGCGACCATTGCGATCCGTGCCCGACGGTGGTGCCCGCAGATGCCCCACCTTCTCCAAATGTAAACCGCGCGGGTGAAACGGTCAAGAACGTGTTCCGCTGCGATTGTCCGCCAAGTTTCCGAATCCGTCGCCACAGCATCGATCAAAGAAAAGCCGGCGCGGGTCTGACGCCGCACCGGCTGATCGTTCAATTTCAAGATATCACAGTTGGGCCGGGCTGCCGGCGTTGATCGGAAACTGCACACGGATTCCGGCAGCCTTCGCCTCTCCAGCGAAATCACGCTGCCGCTACGCCCTTTGAATCGCCCCGACGTTCCACACTGATCGCAAAGACCAGCAAGGCGGCCATGATGACAGCGACGACCGCAACGAAAACACGGTTGTCGAAAGTCGCGAAGGCAATTCCAACCACGCCAAGGAAGACCAGAACGTAAACGACCAAGTGCAACAATTTGCGATTCTGCAGGAGCGGTGCGGCGATTCCGACAGAACTATAGGTTCCGATCAGGACACCGCAGAGCAGGGCAAAACTGAACCCATGCACGCCAGGGCCCCCCATGAAGAACAGGAACACGACCGCAAACAGCGTCGTCACCGAGGTGAGTAACGTTCGGGACAGCGTCATGTTGATGCTGTTGTTGATCATGTTCGTCGAAAGCTTGCTGAGCTTTCCTCGATTCTCACGAATTCGGTCAAACACGACGATCGTATCGTTCAAGCTGTATCCAACGACCGTCAGGAGGGCCGCAATCATCGCCAAATCGATTCGGAAATCGCCGATTCCAAGAATGTCAGCCGCCGTAATGACCCCGAGCGTAATCGAAACGTCGTGAACCAACGCAACAATCGCCGCCAGGCCATACTGCATCGTACCGAATCGGATCCAGACGTATGCCACAATCGCTCCCAACGCCAATACCAACGAGATGATCGCTCGTTGCTGGGTCTGTGAGGCGACCTGCGGAGCAAACTGCACAACCTTCCGCAAGGATTTTTCTGACCCGAACGCTTCTGTCGCCTGTTCGAGTTCTGGCTTGGCAAGAGATTCTTCCCATTTGCCGGCGTCATCCGCATAGAGGAAGTTTTCGTCTACCACCAACTCTGCGATGCGCGAATACAGCGGTTCGCCGTTCTTATTTTCGCCCGCCGCATTCAGCGGAACGAATGCAGGTTCCCGAGCATCGTACTTCTCAAACTGCGGTTGCAAACGCATGTCGCGAAACCGGGTTCTGATTTGATCCATCGTCTGCGGCGGCTCGAGTTCATCAAAGACAAATGCCACGCCACCCTTGTACGGTCGAATGTCAATCGCCGAATCCGTTCCGACCACGTGACCGAGATTGTCGTGATCCTCACGAATCGGGAACATGCCGTCCGGGGCCAAGCTATCGTCCTTGACAAGTTTGAAACTGATTGGCCGCACCACCTTGAGCTTGTCACCCATCGAACCAAGGATCGCCGCCCTCACCAATTCCTTGTTGGATTCAACCGTAACGACCTCGAACGCCTTACCCTCAGAGGTGTGAGCGCCAACATCTGAAACGGTCTGGATACGAGCACCCTCGAGCCGACTCTTCGCCGACTCGACATACTTCGCCGCGTCAGCGAGCCCTTGCTTGAATGCATCCAGATCAATCGACACGTCCACAACGTTCGACGCCGCAGCATCACCTTCTGCGCCTTCAGCCGCCTCGATGGTTTCGGAGGTCGTCTTGGTCACAAAAGTAGCCGTCTCACCCGACGCACTAAAACCACCCAATTCGAGGCTATCTTCAAATGTCGTGCGGAGCAGTGCGTTGATTTCAGCCGGCTTGAGGCCATCCGCCTTGACCGTAAATTCGCCGGAACGTTCACCGGGTTTGACCGTGGCATTCTTCAACGAGTTCGCCGCGTTCGTCAACCAATTCGTCGCTCCTTTGCCTTCGAATTCCCCCTTGCCCGTCACCGCATGTCGAGCTTCTTCGCCCGTCATTTCGATGCCGTCCGCCAGATCGATCTGAATACTGGTTCCGCCCAAAAACTCAATGTCGAAAATCTCTTCTTTGCTGGTCGAACCAACCTTCACGAAGAGCCCGATTCCAAGAACGACCGCGACAATCGACACTGGCCAGAACACGCGCCGGAGACCAATCCAATCGATATTGGGGCGACGAACCAAGTGAAGCATCTTGAGCGACTTGAGTATGCCAATGTCCATCAGCGTTGTCATGACGAGTCGTGTTACGAAGAGCGCCGTGAACATACTCGTCACGATCCCGAACCCTAGCGTCATCGCGAAACCTTTGACCTCTTCGCTGCCGACGTATCCGAGAATCACACAAGTGATCAAGGTGGTGAGGTTGGCGTCAACGATCGTCGAGAAGGCCTTCTCGTAACCGGCTTTGATCGCCTTGCGCAATGTCACGTCGCGATCCAACTCCTCGCGAATACGCTCGAAAATGAGCACGTTGGCATCAACCGCCATTCCCACCGTCAGCAGCAAACCGGCGATACCCGGAAGCGTAAACGTCGCCTCCATGGTGGCCATAATCGCCAGCACGAACACGATGTTCATCGCCAACGCGATGTCGGCGAGCACTCCTGCGAACAAGTAGTAGACGAGCATGAATATGAGCACCGCGATCAAACCATACATCGCAGCCTTCATACCCATCTCGCGGTTCTTTTCGCCCAGGCTCGGGCCAGTGACCTTTTCCTGAAGCGGCGTGTCTTTCAATCGACCAGGAAGCGAACCGGCTTCGAGCTTCTGCACGATGTCTTGAACGCGCTGTTGAGTAAAACTTCCCGATATCTGCCCGCGTTCGACAATCATCGAGTTGATGGTTGCGTGGGACACTGCTTGCGAGTCCAGGAAAATCGCCAACTGGCGCTTCAGGTTATCTTTGGTCATCGTCGCGAACTGCACACCACCGCGTGGGTCCAGTTGAAAGTCAACCGCTGGCTTCCCCGAAGCCATGTCTGTCGTCACGTACGCACGCTTTAGCGACCACTTCGGACTACTCTGGGTGAGGCCATACGTTGCGGTTCCGTCGTCTGCGTAAGCCAGGACGTAGTACTTGCCGGCGTATTTTTCAACGACAACGAGACCGTCAGTCATCTGTCGTTCCGCTTGCTCCATCGTCTTGGACTGTAGAAACGGGACGAGGTCCTGAATTTCATACCACTCGTAGTTGTCGCCGGCTCTCGGTCTCGGTCCACGCTTGTTCAATTGGTCGACGTACTTGGCGATGGGCTCTTTCATGCTGACGTTTCGTGGATCGTTAAGCATCGACGGATTCGACGGATCGCGCTCCGCGAGAATCCGGAATTCCAAAACACCCGCACCACGCAACAATCGCTTCAGGTCGGTTGAATCTTCCAACGAACCGCGACCGCCTTCGGACCACTCATCGAACTTGACGCTTGTCGCGTCGATATCAGCAACGTACGCAGGATGGTTCTGCCGCAGACGTGCCATTTCTGCTTCACGAATCCTTGGCTTGGCACTCAGAACATCGTTAAGCCGTCCCAGCCCAAGATTCGTTGCAAGGACTTCGTCCATCGCCTCGTTGTAGGCGTCTTGCGCGGTCAACTCGGCCGCGATATCACCGCCATCGCGGGCTGCCAGATATGCATCCCATGCAGCAACCAAGGCATCAAGCTTCGTCTTGCGTTCATCAACCTCTTGTACCAGCGCATCGAGCGCAGCTTGGCGATCGACTTTATTGTCCAACGCTAGTTCGATTTCCAGCTTAGATACGTTGCGGGCTTCGATCTTTTTACGCGCCGCTTCATACGCGCTGCGGCGCTCCCGCGCGCCCTCCGGTGGACGGGGCATTTGAATTTCGAGTCGGTTGTTGCCAATCGGACGCCACACGAGATTGAACTGTGAATTCGGATCAACACGCGACTTCAAAATTGCCATCGCCCGGGCAGCGAGTCCGACCTTTTCGCTCGCCCGCATGCCAGCCGTGTTGAATTCATAAATCAGCGACGTACCACCGGCCAAGTCGATGCCCGGTTTGAGTCGCTCTTCTGGTGGATAAAGTGAAAATATCGCGAGTGCTGTCACACCCAGCACGAACACCCATTTCCAAAGTCTGTTCTTTTCGTTCATTGGATTTTTCCAACTCCGCGCGCCTGCGCATATGTATTAAAAGTTCTGCCCGGGTCACCGGACGATTTTTGATAGCTGACGGATACAACACAAATTGTGTGGGCCGAAACACGCCCAAAAACCGACGTGCGAATGCGCCCTTCACATTTTGTGAAAAGACGCACGCCTTTGATTCCTTTGGGTTGGCTTCTCTAGGATTGGCTTGTTTGAGGTGGCCCATGAGGGGGCGGCAAAACTTTGACGTCCATCCAATAGAGTATGGACTCCAAATCACGGTCGGGCCGTTGCGACGCCTGCGGATGGGGCTGGGTCGCAAATCGAATCTCGATGTTCGTATCGGGCTCGGCTGGTGGCACCGTCGAACCGGAGTCCGATGGTTTTACAACCCGATCCCACAGAAACACGATTTGGGGCGTGGATGTGCTTTCCGATTCATGGCGGCTGGAATCATCCCGGCTGTCTCGTTGTCCCGCATTTTCATTTTTTGAGGCGGCTCGTCGATGATCAGTGGATTCTGAGGAGGACAAGCCCCCCACCCGTCCAGCGACACAGGGGCTCAGCGATTCAGTCGCCAACTCCAATTCGTGAGCATTCAGATATTCTGACGAATCATGCCAATTCTCGAGAGCCTGTGGTCCCGTATCTGAAGATTTGGAGTGACTCGACTTGCCAAGTGGTACTGTAAGGACTCCACCCTGAAGGAGGAGGATAGCGCAGACGTTGAAATAGACGGCTACGACCTTTCCAAACTGGCAAATGGCATCGATCATGGTCGCGGATTATAAGGCAAGCCCACATGCTCACAAGCGTTAACGGGGGTCAAAATCCCCGCTAACGCACGATAATATGGGTATTTTGTAGCGAATACATCGGACCTTGCAACACTTCCCGAGACGGCGGCTGCACCGTTCCATCCCTGCAAAAACACAGGCGAGAAATGGTTAGAAAAGGGGCGAACACTGGGGCGTTTCGGGCGTAGGAATAGTCTGGAGAGACTGTGGTAAGCTCATCGTCTGCAATGATTTGTGAAACTTGCCGCCGTCGCTGAAATGAAATACCACACAGCGTGATAATATTCTGGCAGATTGAACCAGGGCCAGCTATAATCCGGCAACTTAACCAGCGATTCCGCTGGTCCGACCCAACGAGTGCTTCCCAAACGACTGTGGAAGCCCGTTTTTTTTGGACCGGCTTAGACAAAAAGCGAGGGACAATCGTGAGTGAAGGAATGTCCGTAGAACAAGGTCAAACCAAACAACGGATCGATGACCTACAGTTTTACTTGTATCAACGATCATTGCATCCGGAGTTGTTCCGGATCAATCAGGTGAAACGCATCGAACAGCGTCGCTATACCGCTGAGATCTGGGTGGTCGGCTTGTCGCATGTCGTTTCACTGCAATACGGGAAGCAGTGCCTGACCGAACTCATTACCGACGACAGTGAGATCTTACCGCGTGCCGGGATGGCGACATCGTTCCCGTTCCGCGGCGAAAGAGATCACACCCAGTCATTCGGTGATGACTTGAGGTATATCCTGTCGTGCCAAGTCGAGCGAATGACCCCGAATCTGTTCCCGTCATCGCACCGAGATCTGATGAAGTATGCCCAAAAGCGAGGCATCTTTATGATGTTTGACGAGTGGCAGAATGAGGGCATCGCCCCATTTACATTCGTCGACTACGAAGCCCGCGAACAGGAGCTGCATGTTCATGCGTTCCACGCGTTCCCGGATTCGACAACGCTGCTCAAGACCCAGTCGATCTTCGAAATTGGACCGGCCCGTGAACCGGAATTCTTTTAGTCCTGACACAACCGATTGACAAAGCTGTAAAATCTAACGAACGCGCGATTCAGTTGAGTCGCGCGTTCTTTTTTATTCACGGGACGTCATTTCGCCCCAGCCACCTTTGTTTGAAGCGTTTACGCGAGAATCGACGCGCCTTCCAATTCCAGCATCGCCCGTTTCAACTCCGTCCCGCTGGACGACGAAAAGCCTCCGATACGGTTTCCCGATGCGACCACGCGATGGCAAGGCGTGATCAGAGGATGACGGTTGCGGGCCATCACCGAACCCACAGCCCGTGCAGCACCGGGATATCCAGCTCGCTTCGCCAGTTCACCATAACTGATCGTTTTGCCGTAACCAATCGACCGGCATGCACGTAAGATACTCTTTTGAAAATCGGTCATGCCATCCAGCACCAACCGCGCGTTGAAGCGAATTCTTGGCGCCCCTTCAAAATATCGCTGTATCGATTCCTGGAGCGGTTTGTGAATGGAATCGTCTTCGACGGCGCTCAGCTCGGAATGCAAGCGCGCGAGATGACCATCAAGATCGGTTTCATCGGGGAGCTTCGACTCAAGAAGCCGCTCGCCCTGCGTGACAAGCAGGAACGGCCCCCAGGACGTTGGTACACGGCAGTATCGAACGACAATGGAATCTCGAACCATAATGGTCCATTTTACTGATTCACCACGCGATACGCGACTTGGCGTTTCTTGCGACGGCCAAGTTCCCTGTGATATTCCGACACGACGCCCGCCAGCGTCGCGAGTAGGTCACGCCCGTGGTCCGAACATTCCAAGCCGATGAATTGAATTCCGATCGACGCAAGCCCGTCGGAAGTCATCTGAAAGTGCCTGTAAACGCCCTCAATCACGATGGTTTCGCCGCGCGACGTGGGTCGAAATGAGAATCCGATCACGTCGCCTTCTTCAAACGTATCCGGGGCAACATCCATCGAGAGGATTCGCATTCCACCGGCAGACAGATCCACCAGGGTTCCATTTAATATGCCACCGCCCTGATGTTCAGCTTCGCGGCGATTGCTCACGCCCCCCTCCCAAAACCGAACCGAAACGTGCCGGCCAACGGGGACAGCGCGTTGATACGCGCGGCGCTGAAGTTCATGAAGGGCGCTGGGCCATTCCAACTCGACCACGTTAACAAGTTGACCATCTTCCTGCTCGACCGAAGTCGTTCCAAGAACAATGGTCGAGAACAGACACTTGCGATGTCCTCGCCGAAACGTCACGCCGACTAATTCACCGCATAGGTAGGTAAGCGCACGGTCGCTGCCGGCATCGACGGCTTCGATGAACATGCGGTCTGGACTGTCCACCGCTTCAATGAACTTCGTCTTGACCGAACCCCATGAGCCTTCGGACCGATTGGTCACTACGCAAAATTGATTGCGACTCGCGGCATGCGCAAGGATGTCATTTTTCTTTTGTTCATCAACTGGAAGCAATGGCTTCATGATTCGATCCGTTTCTCTCTGACAAATCGTGCCCCGACTGACGTAATTTCCTGTCGTCACGGACGTCCCAACGATTCAGTTACTCGCCCAGCAAACGATTAAGCTCGTCCCTTGCACTTTGGTTCATTGAGTCTTGGCCAAAACAAACCCCCACGATGATTGAGTTCGCGCTACCGCCTGCCGTCTTGCTCTTGACTCGGCCACAAAACTCGATGCAGGTCCGCTCTTGGCCCAGCTCAAACTTCACGCCAATTTTCTCATCGATATTGATGCGGTCGGCCTCTTCACGGCGCAACCGGCAAGCCAAACCGTCTTGACTCACATTGAGCATTGCGCCTTTTCCCTTTACGCAGCCGGTGGCAGTTGCGTCCGTCAGAATGACGGTTGCACTTTCCGAGACGCTGGCACGCATGAACCGCCGGCGCTGCCATATGTGTAACCGCGCAGGGCGTCCGATTTCCACATGGGCTTCATCGCAAGTAAGCGTGCTCGACGAGAAAAAATACGCTTGACCGTCCAACGCGAATTGCACTTCCAGGCAAGTACTTGGCAATATGTCTTCAAGCCGATCGCCGGAGTTTGACTCAAGCCAAATACTTTGGGCGTCGGCTTTTTGTATTTGCACATCGCACACCCGCTCCTCACCACATTGCGAAAATGCCAACGTCAACGAAGCATTGCTCCGTTGAACGCGCTCCAGCAATCGCGACGACGCCTGGTGGTCAAGCTCAATCGCGACGGTGTGTGCATCGAAACATTTGATCCCACCGCTGGTCATCGTTTCCTCCTGAGCTTCATGCGTTGCACTTCCGCCACGAAGTGCGCCAGGTCGGCTTTCTGCTCTTCAAAATCGACAGTCGGCATGGGCACAAAACGCAACCCCCAGAGTTGCTTGTGCTCGGCTCCGATGGTCTTGGAATGACAAAGCTTCGCAATCGCGACCCTGACGCCATGCCCATCTCCAAGTTCAAACTCAACGAAGAAGCGCGTTCCGTTTTGGACGCGGGGCATCTCGCTTGCGTACAGAACAATCGCCATGCCTTTCGCACTGATATCCCGAATCGTACATGGATACGCCTTCGCAGTTACGTCGCATGCATCCGGACAAAGGTCACTTTCCTTGACGACCTGACAGCGCTTCCCAAGTGACGCCACGCCTACGCGGTAGTCGTCGCGGCGTTGCTGAATCCGAAGCGACTCCGGCAACGCCAGTGCCATCCCGACGACGCGCTTTTTGTCATTGAGTCGCACGATGCGGCGCAACTTTTCGACCCGCGACTCAAATGACCAGCGGTCGTTTCCCTGAGTGAAATAGACCGTGATGCCTTCACCGCTCTTGACCGAAACCTCTTCGTCGATGTTGTGCGGCTGATCGATACAAATTGCGTCGGACTCAATGGTCAAGAACCGAAACCGCGCGGTCCTGAAATGCTCCGAATTCAGCGCATAGTGAATATCACCCGATACGTTTCGCGCGCACAGTCCTTGCAAGACATCTGTCACTTCCGACGTTTCACTGACGGTGCTTTCAACCACGATTCACAGTCCCATACTCTATCTACCAAGCATTCTGCAGAATGCTCGCTGCCCTTTACGTCGGATGCGGGGAGTGTATTCTTAACATGCCTGGTCGCCGTGCCTTCCGAACGCAGAAGGTCGAATGCAGGTGAATGAGCAGGCGGCGTTCCGTTCAAAACAGTCAAGCGCCTGCCGTCATCACGATTCATCCGATAATGGCCTTCATGATTTGAACGAGATGTCGAGCAGTGCTTTCGGGGCATCGGACGATCGCGAATCCATTGACAAATGATCGCCGTCAAAGTCGTCGTAATCGGAGCGGGGTAAGCTTGTAAATCTTTGGCGAAAACCGACGCGATGTAGGTACGTCCGAAAACCCAATACTGACCGATGCGTTATCGGAACACGGATTGATCGCGGTCCAACAAGGTTATCGCTCAAGAGACCCCACATGGATGGCAATTCCAACGAACTTTTGACGTCGCCCTCCATGCCGGAAGTCGCCGACATCGTGATCGTTGGTGGCGGGGCTGCGGGGTTGGCCACCGCAATATTCTGCGCCCGTCAAAACCGCTCACGATCCATTGTGATCCTTGATGGGGTCAAGAAACTGGGGGCCAAGATCCTCGTGTCGGGCGGTGGGCGATGCAACGTCACCAATCGCAGCGTGACCATCGAGGACTTCTGGGGCGGAAAACGCAACATCATCAAACGGGTGCTAAACGCCCTGCCAGTCGACAAAACCATTTCGTTCTTCGAATCCATCGACGTCGGGTTGCGTGAAGAGGAAGGCAATGGAAAATTGTTCCCCGTTTCCGACAAAGCCCAAACGGTCCTCGATGCGCTTGTTGGCGAGGCGAGGCGTCTGAATATTCAAATGCTGTGCAACCACCGTGTCATCGAAGTGGTTTATGAAGGAACTCGATTCAAGGTCACCACAAATACCGGCATCATTCTTGGTGATAACCTGGTCCTAGCCACCGGCGGACAATCACTGCCCAAGACCGGTAGCGATGGATTTGGATTCGAGCTAGCCGCCAAACTGGGGCATGAATTGGTTGCCCGAACGCCGGCGCTGGACCCGCTTATTCTTGAAGGCGACGTTCACCGACATCTTTCCGGCATCTCGCATTCCGCGGTGATTTCCGTGAAGACGACGAACGCAAAGCCAGTTCGCGTCAAGGGCGAGTTGCTCTGGACGCATTTTGGATTGAGTGGCCCGGTTGCGCTGGATGCCTCGCGCCATTGGCATCGCGCCGAAGTTGAAGGCGTCGGTTCAAGTGTCAGCGTTGGGTTCCTGCCCGATCATGATCTGCCATCACTCGAATCATGGCTTCTGGAATTCACGTCGAAGCATCCCAAAACCCATCTTGTTACGGCCGTCGGGCGTCTACTGCCCAACCGTATCGCCCATTCGATTCTCGACATACTAAGCGTCGATCACAACATTCAGATGGCGCAGCTTTCCAAGGTCGTCCGTCGCAAGGTCGTCGCCGCGCTGCTCGATTGGCCCATCGCCGTGACCGGCGGGCGGGGATACAAGTTTGCAGAAGCGACGGCTGGCGGCGTGTCGCTTTCCGAGGTGAACCCAAGCACGCTTGAATCGCGAAAGTGCCCAAACCTTTACTTCGTCGGTGAGATTCTCGACGTTGATGGACGCATTGGCGGGTTCAACTTTCAGTGGGCGTGGTCGAGCGCCTGGGTGGCTGGCACTGCCCTGGCTGCGGCGAAGCTCAGCCCCTAGTCCACACGATTCAGCCATCGATTGGTGGCCGTTGATTAATCCGCCAACTTGCGGGCGTGCTTTCGGTTGGCCTTCGTCGCCAATTCAATCAAGTTCGATTCGTATTCAACCGCAGTTAGATCCGTCGAACGAATCACGACGATGTAATCCATGGCGGGAAGCTGATGTTGGATTCTGCGAAATGCTTCGCGCACGCGCCGTCGTGATCGAACGCGCATCGCCGCTTTACCCGCACGCCGACCAATGCGAATCCCCAACCGCGCGAAATCAAGATCGTTGGCGTCAACGTATAACCCCATCGCTTGCGAATGCGCCGCGCACCTTCGCTTGAAGATCCGATCGAAATCCTCCGAAGATCGGATCCGCTGGGCTCTTCGAAACTTGAACCGTTGGACTGATGTACCCATGCGAAACACAATTCTCCAAGTGCCAGTGGCGGGCTGTCAAACTTTCGTTGTTGAGAGAACAATGCCGCTACTGCTTTACGCTGACAAGCAATCGTTGCGTTGGCTGCCCGCCGCACCGATTTGGACGCCAATCTGCCCCTCAAATATTGGTCCAGACCCAATCGTCAGCATATACTGAAGGATGGTTGGCACCCAAGCCGATTGATGTTGTGGGGAAGATAACAGCCACGGATGAATCCGAACAGAAGGATGACCAAATGAAGTTGATCCGGCCAACTAAAATCCTTGCATTGGCTTGCGTTTTGATCACCGCGCGAGATAGCGTCGCCCAACTCGCCCCGGGCAGTGATGGCCGACTCTTGGACGCCAACAACCAAGTGGGATCAGGCGGAATCAACAGCCGAGCGCCCCGCAATCTCTTCAACACCTCGAATCTTTACATAACCGGTAACACCACCCGTGGCACGTCGTTCCAAGGTTTTTCGCCGGTGCGCAATCAGTTCAGCCTTTTTTCGTCCTTGCCCTCTACCGCGCTCGCCAACTTCGAGCGGGATTCGGTTGGGCTTGAGACGATCACCGGTTTGGGAGGTGTGGGTGTCACCAACCCGTATTTCAATCGCACGCAGACGGTCGCGAATGCTGGGGCAATCAACCGTGGTCAGAATTTGATCGGATCATCGGCACCTGCCAGCAATCTCTACGTTCCGACGTATCACTCGCGGCCCGCCAACTCGGGCATGCCCGATACAGGTTATCTGGCCAATGAGTTCAACATCAATCCGTCGATGCCAAGTTCAACGCTTCCCGGCACGACACCATTGTCGCAGTACTCGGGGTACGCCAATTCGCTCGAGCAACTTCGACTGACACGTGAGACATCCGACCTGCAATCGAGCCCATTATTTCCACGTGCCAATGATCGATTTTCGTTGTCGGGGAAGCCCGTCTATCAGAATCCTTATCAAGATCCATATCGCGACAGTGGCGATTCGCTTCTTCGCGGAACGACCCGGCTCAACAGATCGACGCGGTCCATCGACGATCCGCTACGCCGGCCCAATAGCGAGGAAATGCTGGCAGCATCGAACGAACTGGTGTCACCAACTTCGGTCGCACCGCGTCTGTTTCAAAATTCCTACTCCGAGCCACAGCGCGACCCGTTAACGGGCCGAGTCATGCCAAGCACTTCTCAGTACCTGGCGATTCGCGGCGATGATTCGAGTGACTTGATTCGAGATTCATCACTCGCGATGCCCACGAACACCACGACAACCATTGGGACATCAACTTTCGGTGATGGTCCGGATGACATCGCATCCGTGTCAGCCGGGGCCCTTGACGACGACCTGCAAGGATACACACCCGACACCGTCGCAGCCGCTAGTGGCCTTTTGGAGGGAATGGAATCCGACCCGTTAGCCATGGAGGGTTTAGGTGATCGCGCCGAGCTAGATGAACAAGTTGAACGCGCACAAACTGTATTGGAGCGAGCCGCGAGCGAATCGCTCTCCACGCTCGCCAGTCCAAGTCAGACTTCCAGCGACAAACTCATTGTTGACGCCGAAAGCAAAGTCCAAGAGGGCAAGTACTATCAAGCCGCGAAGCTCTATGAAATGGCCTCACAGATGGCTCCCGAACAAGCGATGCCGCGGCTTGGCCACGCACATGCACTTCTTGCGGCGGGCGAGTTTATGACTTCGTACCGCCATTTGGTACGAGCGATTGAGATGTATCCTGCGTTCGGGTATCTGAACTTTGATCTGACCACGTTTATTCCGGATGCCAACCTGATCGACATCCGAAGGGCGAAACTCGAAGAACGCCTGAAGATCAAAGAGGACTATCGGTTGCGATTCTTGCTGGGATATGTGGAATACTACCTCGGCTTGGAGCAGTTTGGTTTGCCGAACTTGCGCCGTGCAGCGGGCGATGCGCCGGCGGGTTCCATTCCGGCACGCTTCCCGGACATCCTCGAACGACCAGGGGCAGCCAGCAAAGCGGCGGAGTGACCTGAGATTTCGTCATGTAAGCTACGCATCTCGATCACCTTCCATGGCGACGGTCTCGGCGGCGATCGGTATTGCAGAAACGAGCCGCTATCTATGGTCGTGCCAACTGCCGCCGCTCACGAAACACGACCCGCCATCGCAATCGTGCGAATCTGGTGTCTCTCAAAGTCAATTCTCGCGGGAGCGTATACCTTAGCATCGGTGCGACGCGCCTTCGCCGGAATGACGGACAGTGCGATCAGTCCGATCGGCACCGTCAACGACAGTGTCAATCCGAAGCCGAGGATTATGATCCAAGTCGCCAACCATCCACCCAATACGACGATCGACAACAGCGCATAAAGGCACCATCGCCCGATCGTCGGAGTGATCAGCTTTTCTGTGGAATCCTGTAACGTCATCTGGGGAGCGTGGGAGATCATGCTGCTTCGGTGCCTCCTTCAAGTATCGTTGGAATCCAACTAACCTGAACTCATGCTACCGGCCGGTCTGAGCCATCTCTATACGGAAGATTATCCAAGTCAGATTGACGCCGACGAAACTGGCAGACTCAATAACAGAATTGAATTGCGACTTGCCGGACTGTGAAATTCTTGGTGTAAGTCGCGATTGCAAACAGTCACACAAACCAAGTTCAATATGGACTTCACTTCGGTGACGCTTGATTCGTTGTCCGGATCTGAAGAGAAACAGTTGCAAAAACGCGGCACGACCCATGAACCGACACATGCATTGGTATCAAGAAACGCAGAGAGTCAAGAGACTCAACAGATAATGCGTATCTTGATGTTGATCTCCTGACTTGTTGTGTTGCCATCGCTATCGGTCACTTCCAGCGTGATTGTGTGGGTTCGCAGGTCACATGGATCAGGCTCACTGCTCAGCATGGTGTCGATGGAGCGGCCCGTTCCTATTTCGCCGTCGTGGTTTGATAACCATCTGAAGCTCGATTCCGGCAATTCCTCGTCCTCGGGATCAGTGGCTGAACCTTCGAAGTCTATCGACTGAGTCGGACCAAAAGTCGCGTTGTCAACCGGATTCGAGATGGTCACAGTGGGCACACCCGGTCCAGCGATTACGGTGACCATGATGCTGTCGTCGGCTGAAAGTTGGAGCGAGTTTGTCGCCGTCACCGTGATCGTGTGCAATCCTTGCGACAACGCGAGTGACAGACTTTCACCGGTTCCGAGCGCGCCGTCGATGCTGGAATCCCAAACCAGACTCTCACCACTGAGCGTGCCGTCCTGCGGATCCGCTGCTTCGGCTTGAAAATCAATTGTCTCATTGATCGTGAAACTGGAGCCGTCGTCCGGCGCAGCGATTTCAACCGTGGGTGGCATGCCCGGAACGACCTGGATCGTGACGCTGTCCTCACCCGTCAAGCCGTTGGAGTCGACCGCTGCAAGCGTGATGACGTGGGTGCCCTCTGTCAGGGTCGTGGTTGTGCTTTCGCCAGTTCCAAGCAATCCATCATTGTCGGACGTCCAAGTGATATTGGCGTCGGCGATGGTTTCGTTTGCGTCGTTCACAACGCCAATGAGCGAGATCGTCTCATTCGTCGCGAACACTGCCGCATCCTCCGGCGCAACGATCTCGACCGTTGGGGGAACATTGACTTCGACCTCGGCTTCGACCACCTCAACAGTGACCGAGTCCGTGCCCAATGTTCCGGACACATCTAGCGCCGCAACGGTGATGACGTGTAAACCCAGCGTGGTCAATTGTGCTTCGCACGAGAAGTTGGGGCCGGTGCCTGAAACGGAGCACAATTCCCCATCGATGTCCGAGGAAAACGTTGTCTCACCGTTAAAACCATCCGACGACGGGGATGAAACGTCGGCTGAGAAAACGATGTCTTCGCCGGGAGATAACGCGACACCTTCGACAGGCTCACCAATATCCACCGTCTGAAAATTGAATTGGATCGTGCTGACCGACAAACTGGTCGAGTTGTACGCGCGGAGCCTTCCTCTATTGGTGACCGCGTACACCGTGCCATCGTCGCCGACCGCGGGAGTTGAGACGAAGTTGGCCGCCTCGCCGTCGACGGTGAAACTGGTACTCATTTCAAAGTCATATGTGAAGAGACCGGCGGACGTACCGAGGTATGCGTGATTTCCAGAGAGGGCGAACGACGCTTGTGTAAAACCGAGCAAATCACGTTTTACCATCAGCTCCCCATTGTCATCCAAAAGATGAACGCTGTCCGACCCAACAATAAAGATCGGCCGCACAAAGGAAGCTGGCGTACTGAGAAACGGCACGCCTGGAAGCGGATCTTGCGGAATGTCGCCAAATACTCCACCGGAAATGGGAGGCTGCTCGACGATTGTTTCGTATTTCCAAAACTCTGTGCCGTCGAGAGGGTCGTAGGCCGTGACCTCACCCTTCTCACTCGCAATTACCAATAAGCCCCCACCGAGATTGGCTGGCGACCCGTGCAGGACCGGACGGTCATCGCAATTTCCGCCATACACGTGGTGTTGCCAAAGTTCCTCGAGATTGGGCTCGTTGAATCGAAACCCGGTCATGCATCGATCACTAAGTGCGACGATGATTGGTCCGCCGTCGTCATGGGTAAAAACCACAGCGGTCGGATCGGGTTGGGGCAGCAAGAGCGAAGTAGAACCATCGAACTCGAATGTGAAATTGTCCCAACACTCAGACGCAGTAAACGGCAGCGTGAGCGTGCATTCAAGCAGACCACCGCCAATGGTTGAGAGCAGACCCGCGGCGAAATCGAAACCTGACGATCCGCCGCAAACCTGCAGCTCGCAACCGATATTGAGTCCGGTGTCCACGAGGTTTCCATCGAAGTCGAACACGGCTAACTGCGCGGGAACGTAAAGGAATACGTGATTCCCCAGGATTCTCGGCGACGCGGTCGTGATTCTGCCTGGCGCAATCGCGGGGCTTACCCAAAGCGTTGCACCGTCAGCGCTCATGCGGGCCAGCACCGACTCCGGTTCGGAATCCATAACGCGCGTCACGACGACGAAGATACTCCCGTCCTCGGCGATGGCTGGTGTGCTCATGATTGTCGCGTTGTAAGCAAACTCTATTCGCCAGCGCTCGCTGCCATCAGGCCTGATCGCCACGAGTTCGCCACTCAGATTGCCGACGATGATTGTGCCATCAGGTGCGATCACGGGAGAACTGAAGCCGACGCGCCCAACGTTTACGTCCCATTGGACCAGTGACGGCACAGCAAGCTCGGTGTTCCTCGCGAGAAATCCCTCCCCCGAATTCCCGGATTGGTATTCGCTCCATGTTTCCAAAATGGGAATCGTGTCGCTACCACCTGATTCACATCCTTGTTCAAACGCCAACGAAAGCAACATCAAGCATGCGCACAGACAGTGAGCCTTTTTCAAGCGCCTAAGCATTCCTTCAACTCCGTTTCGTTCTTGATAAATTTGCCCTGGATGGGAATGCCCGAGCACGCCGTTCGGCCGTTGCCGCGAGGGAACAGCCATTTTAGGCGACGCATCGACACAGTACAACAGAATACTCTCGCGGCCACAGGACGCGTCGTTATTCTCGGTTGGCTCGAGGAACCGATGCCAGCGAATGACACTGGCCCCAACGTGCTCCGCACGCTATCTCTGACGATACGGAGCATCTTTGGGCCAACACAATCGCTGGCAAAAGTGCTGAGTGAGGGTTAAGAATACGTAGATGTACCCGGTGACCACGTTGTTAAAGTGGGTCACCTTCCGGTGAGTACTCTTGTGGCTTGGGTAGTCCGAGTCCGTCGAGTTGTGGAAGAATTGCGGCTTTGTCTCCGACGAGTACCAGGACGGATTTTTCAAGTGCGATGGCATCGTTGGCCATCTTGTTCAATTGGTCGGAGGTGACCTTTTTCATCGCAGCCAGGTCGCTCGACAGTTCGGTCAGCGGGCGGTTGTTTCGCACCAATTCGGTAGCGACACCCAACATTCCGCTGAGTCCTGCAAATGATTGAACGGTCTGCATGCGTACGGTTGCCTGCGATTTCGCGGTTTCTTCAGCCGTGACGTCACCGCTCCGAATGGCCTTGAATTCCTTGAGGAATTCGCCAATCGACGCACCAGTCACATCGGCTCGCACGCGCGACGCGGCGTTGAAATAACCGGCGCTTGGATTCATCGAAAAATTGCAACGGGCACCGTAGGTATATCCCTTGTCTTCGCGAAGGTTTTGATTCAAGCGGCTCGTGAAGCTCCCGCCCAAGATCGTACCAAGCAATTCCAAGGAGTTGCGCTGCGGCGAATCGTAGGTCGGCGCGGGCATGTAGAATGACACCACGGTTTGAACAGCCCCCGGACGATCGACGAGGACAACGCGCATCGATTGATCCTTTGCCTGCGTATATTTCGGCGCGGTTGCGACCGGACCACCCGCTGACTTCCAATTCCCAAACCGCTCTTCCAATTGAGCCTTGAGATCATCCATTGAGATATCACCGGCACTGAGAATCACGGCATTGTCGTGGCGGAACATCGACTGGTGCCACGCTTTGGCATCGTCTAAAGAAAATGCGTTCACTGTTTCCACGCTTCCAGCACTGCTGCGACTGTAAGGGTGCCCATCTCCGAAGAACGCCCGCATGCCAACCCGAGATGCGACCGCAGCCGGAAAATCCGCACGCTGCTTGAGTTGCTCTAGGTGTAGTTGATGCACGCGGTCCCACTCGCCCTTATCGAAACGCGGTC